>NZ_JBLHOE010000126.1:0-3146 GCF_047622445.1 Sulfurimonas sp. | reverse complement strand
AATACCTTTACTCGCAACTTCTACAAGTTTTGTAAGTGGTTTACTTAATCCCGTTAAATCTTTTATTTCCAAAATAAGGTTCCTTTTCTTGTATGAGTATAACGGCGAAGCTGAGCTCCATTAACGTGTATTTCGGAAAACCTGCTTTTGGTTTTCTGGAAGACACTTTGATGTGGGACTCCTGCCATTTGTTGTATGTAGCGTAGCGAAATACGACAAATGGTTGGTGGCACGTTTAGGGCTCAGCTTCGCCGTTGTACGTTTCCGCTCCGCGGGAACGTACAACTCTTTATTCAACATCATTATATATAGTTAAACCTTAATACATATCATTAACTATCACAGTTAATGATTGTTAATTAGAAGTATTTCTGTATAAACATGACAGATTGTTATATTTATGCATTAATTTGACTTTTTAATCTGTTTTTCTTAAAATTATAATGATTGTTAATTGCCTTACAGACAAATAACAGCCTCAAATGATTGTTAATTGTTCATATACTTACATAAAATTAAGGATGATATTTAAGTGATACTAAACCTCTAGGGTCTAATTTTAGATTAAAAAAACATTCAATAAGAATATAATTATATAATGCTGTAAAAAGAATGGGAGCAAGAACATGACAGGTGGATTTTTCGCAGTATTTGATGATATTGCAATGCTATTGGATGATGCGGCAGCAATGAGTAAGGTTGCTACCAAAAAAACTGTGGGCATACTCGGTGATGATTTAGCTGTGAGTGCGCAACAAGCATCTGGGTTTGCATCTTCTCGAGAGTTACCCGTTTTATGGGCAATTACAAAAGGCTCTTTAAAAAACAAGCTGATGATTTTACCTTTTGCTTTTTTACTAAGTGCATTTGTCCCTTGGATAATTATCCCTATATTAATGCTTGGTGGAATTTACTTAGCATATGAAGGTACAGAAAAGATTCATGAGTATTTTTACCCACATGAGAAGAAAGAAAGAGAAACTAAAATATTATCGAAAGAAGAAATTCTTGAGATAGAAAAAGAGAAAATAAAATCAGCTATCATAACAGATTTTGTACTCTCAGTTGAAATTGTGATTATGGCATTGGGAAGTGTGCTAGAACAAACATTACCTATCCAAATTATTGCAGTGAGTTTTGTAGCATTACTTGCAACTGTTGGTGTGTATGGAACTGTGGCATTACTCGTTAGAATGGATGATTTTGGTTTTACCTTAAAAGAAATTGGTGAAGAGAAAAATAAATTTTTAAACTTTGTGGGAAATGCTCTCATTCAAGGGCTTCCAAAATTAATACGCCTTTTGACCGTAGTCGGAACTCTTGCAATGCTTTTAGTAGCTGGAGGAATATTTTCTCATAATATCCATCAACTTCATGAGTTTCTTCACGGTTTTCCCACTTTACTTAGTGATTTATTTGTTGGCTTAGTTATCGGAAGTATTGCACTTATTTTTAGTAAATTGTTTTTATATATAAAAAAATCTATTGTGGCTTAAAGGGAACCCTATGCGAAATATATATCTCATCATTGCAAAACAGATTGTCGAAGAAGCTGGTCGCATCATTCGTGAGGCTAGAGAGACAAATACTTTTACATTTGAGTTTAAGTCAGATGACACACCCATAAGTAACTTAGACCAACAAGTACAAAACTACATGAGTAAACGTTTAAAAGATAGTTTTGATATTCAAGTTATGGGTGAAGAAGAGTGCGATAGTATAGATGAGTCAAAACCTTACTGGGCGATTGACCCTATTGATGGAACATGGGCATTTATAACACATGAAAATACATCCGCGATAAACCTATCTTTGATAGATAATGGTGAAGTGATTCTCGGAATCGTATTTAATCCATTTACACAAGAGTTTTTTCAAACGGAAAAGGGTGCTAAGTCGTACATTGGAATGCTTACTTTACCACTCAGAGATAATCCTAGTGTTGCTGTTGTAAATTTTAAACCTGAGCGCGAGCATCCAATTGTCAAAAGTGTGAACCAACTTTTTAAAGAAAACAAGATTAAAAAACTTACATCAATTGGTGGGTCTATAACATACTCTATGTGTATGGTTGCTAAAGGTGCCTTTAGTAATTACATAGCATATTTCAATTTTCATGCGAATGCATGGGACATATCTGCTGCATATATTATTATCAAAAACAGTGGAGGGTTTGTTACAGATCTAGAAGGTGAAGAGATAGATCCAATTCACCATAAAGGATATATTGTCGCAAGTGCAAATGCAAATGCAAGAGATGATTTTTTAGCGATGATAAATCCACTGTTAGGGAAGTAATAGATGGCAGTAAATAACAAAGTTTTTTCGGTGCCGTTTCTACGCTCACTCTTTTTAATTCAAAACGAATGGCATCAACATGGGGTACTTGTGCATACTTTGAGAGTAACGTACTACACACTCAAAGCTGGAGAGTTTAAAATGTTAATGGCTGCGCTTTTACATGACGTGGGAAAACCCTTTAGTGCTTTTGTAAAAGATGCAGATGATGTAGAGTATGGTGAATACAGTTTTACCGACCATGAAGAGAGAAGTTACCAGATAATAAAAAAGTGGCCTTTTATTAGTGAGTATACAAAGAATCTAGTCCGTTATCACTACTTGATTCGAGATATTAAAAAAAGTGCTACTGAAAATATAGCAAGGCATGACAAAAAAAAGAAAATTTGGGATACTTTAGATGCTCAGATGCATGAGGACTTACGTGTTTTTCTAGGGTTTGATGATGCTGGTAAAGGTAAAAAAAGGAGATAATTCTATTTTACTCAAAATCATACTCTTCCATACATGGCGCTGTTCCAGAAGAAACTGTACAGAAGCTTGAATTTTTTTGAAATCTCATCACATATGGACGGATATGAATTTTCAACTCTATAGCAACTTTTGTGATCTCATTGAGTATATTTTCTTGCTTTTTATCTAATTCTGTACTCGCTACATTAGCCGTATTGTTAGCTACCATAACATCTTGAAGTGTTTTGAGTGGAGTATGTGATTTGTAAATGTGTTGGGAGAGTTTACTAGAATCATATTTAGGTAGTTTATATAAAAAGATATAGTAGCTGTTGATTTCGAGGGCTTTTTTATTTTGTATAATCTTCGTTATATACTTTTTTGAATGTGGACAC
>NZ_JBLHOE010000125.1:0-3263 GCF_047622445.1 Sulfurimonas sp. | reverse complement strand
TATTGATGAAGAAGTTATAGCAAAAGCGAGGGCTACTTCTAAGAAAAAAGCTGAAGAAATAGCATCTAAGCGATCTTTTTATGTATTTCAGAGGCAAATAGAAAACAAATAAGCCTGTTTATTAAGATTTTATCTACATTTGTTTTTCAACAGAGCCCTAACTCTATATGTATTTTCGCTTACCTAAAAAATATTATTCTGTTTTTGCACTATTTGCTATTATAAGTGGTGTTCTTGTATTTTGGTCAGATTCTTATATTACTGAAAAAGAAAAATTAAACAGAGAGATACATTTAGAGAAATTAAATAAAAAGACAGCATCCGATCTTCAAAATGAGCTTAACAACTATGCTGCTTTAATGTCTGGGATACGATCTTATGTAAAACTTTCTGATGAATTTCCGTCACAAGACAAGCTCCATACCTTTATAAATCATCAATTGTCCAGCCTTCCTATAGATGATAGTTATATTATATCTTATGTAGATACAACCGATATTTTTAAATACTCTTTTACTAAAGATCAAATCGATCCGAGTCATCTTATAGGTGCCTCCATTAAAAACCTTATAAATAAAAAAGGGGCTCTAATAATGAGAGAAAAGTTAGAAAAGTATGATTATGTCGCTTTCAACCCATATAATATTATAGAAGGTCGTGTGGGGTTACCCATTGGTTTTAAGGCTCAAAACAATCAAAACAGCAATCTTGGATATTTTTCTATTATAAAGGATTTTAAACCTATTATTGATCGTGTTTACCATAATATAGACACTTCTAAATATGTTTTTAGATTTAAAACTTCTACTGGAATTGAATTTGACAGAGAACGCGTATATGATGGTAAAAAAATATACAATACACGAGAAGATCATCAATATTGGAGAAACTTCGAGATACAAGATGAAAATTTCATAAAGACTCAAATACCTTTTTTTAATAAAAAATTTATCATAGAAACCGCCTATAAAAAACCCTACAAAAGAAACCCTAGGTTATTACTCTTAATGATATTATGGTATACGCTCCTTTTAAGTTTTATGCTATTTATTATCATTCAACTATATATCTACAAGCGTAAAAATAGAATAATAGCTAGGCAAAAAAAGGAATTGTCTGAAGTTGTTGCAACAAAAAACAAGTTCTTTACAATTATTGCTCATGATCTTAGGGGCCCTCTCGCATCTGTTATTAATTTTTTAGACCTTCTAAGAGAAGAGCCAAACCAAAATAATCAAACGAGCAAAATTATAGATGCTTTAGAAGATTCTAGTAAAAACAGTCTTTCCCTTTTAGATAATTTACTGAAGTGGTCAAAAATACAAACAGGTAAAACTCATTACCAACCCCAAAAAATAGATGTTCTTACTATCATAAAAGATCAAGTAAAGATTCAGAAACAACAAGCGCTTAGGAAAAACATAAATATTGTTATAGAAGCTAGTACTGACGTTAAAGTTATGGCTGATAAAAACATGATCGCTACGGTTATTCGTAATTTATTGTCAAATGCTATTAAGTATTCTCACGAACAAGGAATTATCGTTATCGAACTAAACAAAGTGGACTCCTTTTTTTCTTTTAGTATTGAAGATAGTGGTATTGGTATTCCAGAAGAATACCAATATTCCCTTTTTGATGTAACCAAAATAACGACTCAAAGGGGAACTTTACAAGAAAAAGGATCTGGACTAGGTTTAATCTTATCAAAACATTTTATAGAAATTCACAATGGAACCTTATCTGTAGAAAGTATCCATAACAAGGGAACTATTGCTTCTTTCACACTTCCCATATAAAATTTTCTATCCAATTACTCAACTCAAACGTTTGCGTATCTTTTTATATAAGATTGTCACATATATCCATACACCATAATACTAGTTTTATGTATCTTTAAATTTCGTAGTCACGTTATGGGGACATTCAAATTAGTATTAGAAGATGATTTTGGGTATGACTTTACGCTTATTGCTATTCACGGAGCTATAGAGTCTTATTACCTCGCCTATTTACTTAATCATCATCTAAAACTTAGACTTAAAAGGAGTAAAAATGATTTAACGATAAGTAATGATATTATATCTGCAAAGTTTCCCATATATGAATACCACAATGAACAACAATACACAACCTATCATCTCTTTAATAACCATACAAAAATAACAAAGGAGCGTGATAGTAATCTTTCAAGTCTATTTGAATCTGAAACTTCTACAGAAAGACGTTTCTTTTTAGAGGATTTACCTCGAGTAGATTATTTATTAAAAATAAGTGAAGAAGGAAGTGGTTTTATGGAAACAAAAACACTAAAAGCACTTAACCAAATATCACAAATTGTTACCGCGTATACTGTTGATATAAATCAACTTAAAAGAAAAGAAAACTTAATTTTTGAATAATGCCAACTAGAAAAAAAACCAAAATTGTTGCTACCTTAGGCCCTGCTACAAGTACTGAAAAGGTACTCTTAAAAATGATGCAAGAAGGAGTTGATGTTTTTAGAATTAATTTTTCACATGCAGATTATGATGACGTCATAGAGCGTATCCAGATGATCAGAACATTGAGTGAAAAACATAAACACAACACGTCTATTCTTGCAGATCTTCAAGGTCCTAAACTAAGAGTAGGGCGTATGAAAGAAGAAGTTGTCGTAAATCCTGGTGATAAAATCACATTTTCTACAAAAGAAGAATTTGAAGGAACGAAGGATAGAGTCTATATGAACTATCAGAAGTTTCCTCAAGATGTAAAAAAAGGAGAGCGTATTCTTCTAGATGACGGTAAACTGATGTTTGAAGTTTTAAAAACTGATGGCAAATATGAAGTAGAAGCCAAAGTTATTCAAGGAGGGCCATTACGTTCAAAAAAAGGTGTAAATCTTCCTAATACAAATATTTCTTTGCCTGCATTAACAGAAAAAGATGTAAAAGATGCCATTTTTGCTATTGGTCAAAAAGTAGATTGGCTAGCACTTTCTTTTGTTCGTCATGCTGATGATTTAAAACAACTTCAAGCAATAATAGATGAGCATTCTGAACATAAGATTCCTATTATAGCAAAAATTGAAAAGCCTGAAGCTGTAGAAAATATAGACAAAATTGTTGCTTATTGCGATGGATTAATGGTTGCCCGTGGAGATTTAGGTGTAGAAATTCCTGCAGAAGAAGTTCCTCTTATTCAGAAACAACTTGTATTAAGGGCTAAAAAAGCTCGTATTCCAGTGATTATTGCCACTCAAATGATGGAGACCATGATTT
>NZ_JBLHOE010000124.1:0-3272 GCF_047622445.1 Sulfurimonas sp. | reverse complement strand
TATTACTAAAAGCTTAAGAGGGATAGAGAAACTTAGTCTTCCTCAATAGAGAGATGAGTGACACCTATCCCTGTTTCAATAGGATAACCTGCATTAGCCCATGCTCGAAGACCACCCTCGAGGTATCTGACGTTCTTATATCCTAAGTCTTTGAGAGTTTGGGCTGCAAGAACACCTTTTGTCCCTCCCCGGCAGTATGTAACAACGAGTGCATCCGTGTCTTTGATTTTAGTCATAATATAAAATTCTAAATCTCCACGTGTCATTTCATAGTAGTCCTCTGCATAAATTTGACCTTCTGAACGTTCTAAAATTTCACGTATATCAAGCATAATTACATCAGCCTCATCGTCAATGAGTTTTTTAAGATCTTTTGGTGTAATAGCTTTCGTATTTTTCTTTGCTTCATTGATAAGTTTTATTGATGGATGAATCCTACCATTCCCTGCAAAAAGTATAGAGGATATTACAAATATTAAAAGTAAATGTATCAATCTCATAGGTAATGCCTTGTTCTATAATTGGACATATTCTACTATGTATCTATATGTTATTTACTTAATTTGTATGTTATGGGAACATGTAATACTAATTCCTCTGGTGGATGAGGAAAGGAACCTGATAAATCTTCAATAGTTTTAATAGCTGCTCGAGATAGTATTTCACTTTTTGATGAGATTATCTCAATATTATAGACTTGTGCAGAAGTAGATAATGTAAACTTTACAATGACTGCCCCCTGAATATTTCTCTTTCTGGCTGATCTAGGGTAATAAAGGTTCTCGGATAAGAGTTGTGATATTTTTTTTATATGTTCACTTATATATTCTTTTTCTAATCTTTTTTGTTTTTGTCCTAGGTTTTCTAGTGGTTCTTGTACAGTAGTTGCTTCAATTGGTTCAATGAGTTCAATTTTTTCTTCAATAATTTCTTTAGGTTCTTCTTTTATTTTTATATCTTTGATAGGAATAGGTTCTATGACAGGAAGTTTTTTCTTTACAACTACTTTTTTCTTTTTTTTGATAACTGGTTTTACTTTTAGTTTTTTTATAGGAGGTTTAATAATTTGTGGAGCTATTTTCTTAGGAATGATTTTTGGTTTTTCTACTACTAGAAGAACTTTTGGAATGGGCTTAATAGAAACATTACATAAATCAATACATATTTTCTTTTTTTCCTGAGTAGGTTCTTTTTTTGGAATACTTTTATATACAAAAAAAATAGCAATAAGAGCAACTACATGAAGTATAAGTGAAAATATAAAGGAGCTACTATGTCTAATCATGAAGAAATAGTAGCTAAAAGAGTGTTACAAATATGTTAAATTGTTATATTGCCCTTTTAAATTCGGGATATGCTTCAACACCACATTCATTAACATCCATACCCTCAAGTTGAACATCATCATCAGCTCTAAATGTAGATATTTTATTGATGAGAAATAAAACAACAAAAGATACAGAAAAAGCAAATATTGCTACAACAACTACCCCTTTAAGTTGATCCATAAATGAAACACTCTCTACAAAAATACCAACAGCTAAAGTTCCCCATATACCATTGACTAGGTGAACTGATAAGGCTCCAACGGGATCATCAAGTTTCAGTTTATCAAATAATGGAACAGCAAATACGACTAATGTCCCACCAATAAGACCAATAAGGATAGGAGTGTACATATCATACAAATCAGGTCCAGCAGTTACTGCTACAAGACCACCCAGTGCACCATTTAAGACCATGGTAATATCTAGTAATCGATAGCGTACATACATAAGAAGACCTGCAATGAGTGCACCAGCCAATCCAGCGGTATTTGTATTCATAATTGTTTTTGCAACTGCATCAGCATTTTCAATACTGGAAATACTTCCAACACTCCCTCCATTAAATCCAAACCAACCTATCCAGAGTAAAAAAGCACCAAGTACTACAAGTGGAATGTTTGAAGCTGGGATAACTCTTACTTTCCCATTTACATAACGACCTTTTCTAGAACCCATGATAATGATAGCAGCAAGCAATGCCCACCCACCAGTAGAATGAATGACAGTTGAACCAGCTAAATCGTACATATTAATATCAAGTATAGTTCCAGCTATCATGTCTGCACCCCAAGATACATTTACAACAGTAGGGTAAATGATGCCACCCATGATTACAGCAAAGAATGCTAAAGGAATAATGCGAACTCTCTCACTCACACCACCACTCATAATATTTATAGTTTTACCTACAAAGGCCATCTGAAACATGAATGCAGCCCATTTGCTCATGGAATCATTTTCCCAAGAACCAAATGCTAAGTCATAACCTATAAGTAAAAAAGCCATAGATGCAACTGCATAAATCATTACATTAATAGTTAAAACTGAGGTAACATTTTTAGTACGAACAAGTCCAGCCTCAAGCATAGCAAACCCGGGTACCATAAAGATAATAAGAACCATAGAAAAAAGTGTAAAGAAAGTGTCGATGATGTATTTAAAATCAGCTTCTAGCATGAAGTAAACCCTTGAAATTTAATTTAAGGGTTTATTCTATCGAAATTTTTTTATTCTAAATAATATACTTGATTAAATTTTAATCAATTAAGAAGAATCACATAATAAGTATATGTGAAAGTTTGGCTTATATAGCCTCTGTATCAGTTTCACCAGTACGAATACGGATAATTTGTTCGATATCACTAACGAAAATCTTACCATCTCCAATTTTACCAGTTCTTGCTGCTTCAACAATTGCTGCTGTTACTTGTTCAACATCCTTTTCATCAACAACCATTTCCATTTTAATTTTTGGTAAAAAATCAACAACGTACTCAGCTCCACGGTAAAGTTCACTATGCCCTTTTTGACGACCATAACCTTTAACTTCACTTACTGTCATACCTTCGATACCAATCTCAGCTAATGCATCTTTTACATCTTCTAGCTTGAATGGTTTAATAATAGCTTCTACTCTTTTCATAGTTTCATATCTCCAGATATTTTGTTTTAGTATTGTAACATATTTACATTGCACAATAATATAAGCCTTCTTAGCATCAAAACTTTATCCTAAAAAGGGGATTAGCTTTTGTGGCTTAGCGGCTAGCAATGGAAAAAGGGATTTATTCCTTTTTCGTTTAATTATAGGTTAAGACCTTTTTCCCCATGAACCACTTCATCAAGACCACGTGACTCAGTTTCTTCATCAACTCTACCACCACCAGTTAAAGCAGAAGCGATATAGTAAACAACGATTGTACCAACAAGAGTAAATAATCCTAC
>NZ_JBLHOE010000123.1:0-3314 GCF_047622445.1 Sulfurimonas sp. | reverse complement strand
CCTCTAATAATTCATCTATCTCTACTTTTTTTAAATATCTATCTCTCACATTATCAAGTTTCAACATACTTATTGCACTTGTTGGTATTGACCCTTTATATATATTATGTTTTTCACTAGTAACACTAACTTTCTTATAATGTTTATATACTGTTGTTACGAAAAGTATTATATGGTTTACAGTGGCATTCTTATAATTTATCATTAAAGCCTTTTGTATAGCACTAATATTTTCATGTGAAATTAATTCAATGGATTTATTTCCAATTACATCTTTTAAATGTTTTATATATCTAAGCTTAGTACCATTATTAGATTTATTCATATTTTTATCATTTAGATATATGTACACAATATCATTAAATGTAATATTACTTGATACATGGGTTATCTTAGGTCTAGCTATTTCATCATGCTTAATCGAATGCATAGTATCAACTCTAACAGCCTTACAATAAGCTAATCTAATACCTTCACTATATTTACCTATAGTTTTAAGTTTATCTCTATTTTCTTCATCTTTGTATCTAATAATAAATATTTTATCAATAACTTTATCTTTGTCTGATATAATTTCTTTATAGAATATACCTATTTCAGATGTTGGTATTTTTTACTAAGTGTTTTCATGATTCCTTTCCTGAACAATTGAGTCCGCTTTTAGTCCGCCTCATATGAAGAAAACGAACTAAATTTGATTGATTATGCTAACATAACAACATATATAAAATGTCTATACACATCTATAACACGAGCTTTAAAGGGATTTGATGGAATTTACTATAATTAGACTATATGGGTTAATAATATGAAATACTTTATTGCAACAGTACTCGCAAGAGGAAAACGTGAATCATTACCTATTTATGCTGACAATAAAAAAGATGCACTTGAATACGCAAAAATAAAATCTACTGGTATTTTAATCAAAGTTGTTGAAGCAACTGAACCTCTCGACTCTCAATTTATACGTTTTAAACGAGATCTATTCCAAAATTTCAAAAAGAAAAAAATAAAACCAGATTTTATCATTGCTGCGATTCGCCAACTTGCAGTTATGACAAATGCAGGAATCTCTATTTATGACTCACTTAGTGAAATTGCAAGCGCTTCAGACGATGAAGCATTAAAAACTGTTTTTTCTAAACTTGCTGATGATATTAATTCTGGTCATTCACTTTCAGCTTCTATGGAAAACTTTAGATATGAGCTCGGGAATTTAACTATCGCTATGGTCCATCTTGGTGAAAAAACTGGTAACCTTGATGATGCTTTATATTCTTTGGCTGATATGCTTGAAGAGATTCGATCTAACTTTATTAAGTTTAAAAAGGCTATGGCATATCCTAGGAATGTTATGGTTGCTATGGCAGTAGCTTTTACTATTCTAATCTCTTATGTTGTACCCGAATTCAAAAAAATATTTGAATCATTAAATGCAGAACTACCAATTCCAACACAAATTCTCTTAACACTTGAGCATCTATTTAATAACTATGGACCTTATGTACTCATGAGTTTAATTTTTTCCTTTATTACTTTTAGATACTTTGTTAATAATTATAAAAACTTTAGATTTGGCTGGCATAAAGTACTCCTAAGAACCTATCTTATTAAAAATATCATTAAATTTTCTACACTCAATCGATTTACCTTAGTTTTTTCCGAATTACTCCGTGCTGGTATTCCTATTGCAGAAGCACTTGATACTTCTATAGAGATGATAGATAATCTTCCTCTCAAAGAGAAGCTATATTCAGTTAGAATTACAGTTGAAAAAGGTGGAGCTTTAAACAAGGGATTAAAAGACACTCAACTCTTTGAGAACATGATTATTCAAATGGTAAGTGCTGGTGAAGAAAGTGGTACTCTGGATACTATGATACAAAAAGTAGCCGAGTATTATAAAATGCGTTTTGACGCTATCATTGATGGTTTAAGTGAAGCTATCGAACCAATTATGCTATTTTTCATGGCTGCTATGATTACTCTACTTGCCTTAGGTATTTTCTTACCTATGTGGGATATGGGTAATGCTCTTCAAGGAAGATAATAAGTTAGATTTTAGTTACTAATCTATCAAGATTTTGAAGAAGGTTTTCCATACTTTTTTCATCTGCTTTTAATATATATTTTGGAGTATCACTAAAAAACTTTTCTACAATTGTGATTCCTAATATACTACACTCATATTCTACTTTTCTTGTCTGTGCATATTCAAAAAGAATTGTTTGAAGTATTTCTTCTTTATATTCTTGTAAACTTGCTAACTCTAAAACAAGATTTGTAGCATCACTATATGCCCGAACAAGTCCACCGGTGCCAAGCTTTGTACCACCAAAATATCGTACAGTAATGATTCCGCAATTAATCAACTCTTTACCTTGAAGTACCATTAAAGTTGGTTTACCCGATGTACCTTTTGGTTCACCATCATCGCTTGAATGTTCTACAATTTGTTTGAATTCATTGAGGTATCTAAATGCGACAACAAAGTGTCTTGCTTTTGGATGTTCTTCTCTTAATTTTTGAAGTGTTGTTTCATATAAAGGATAAGGGACAAGATGAGAGATAAACTTCGATTGCTTTATCTCTAAGGTTTGGGTGTAGTGCTCATTTACAAAATTCATCTTTATGCTAAATTAGAAAAGACCTTTTGTACATCATCATCTTCTTCTAATTTTTCTAAAATTTTGTCTATATCTTCTTGTTGTTCTTCTGTAAGGCTAATCGCTACATTTGCAATTCTCTCAAGTGTTGCCTTTTTAATCTCTATCTTCATATCTTCTAAAGCTGTGTTTAATGTACCAAAGCTTGTGTAATCAGCAGTAACTAATACTTCACCAGATTCAGCTTCAATCTCTTCAAGACCAGCATCTATAAGTTCTAATTCAAGTTCTTCTATATCTGCATCTTCTTGCAAGTCGAACTCAAAAAGTGCTTTTCTATCAAACATGAATTCTAAAGAACCATTTGTAAGCATTTCACCACCACGCTTATTCAAAATATTTTTCACATTGGCAACTGTACGAGTATTGTTATCAGTAGCACATTCTATAAAAAGTAAAACACCATGAGGAGCCTTACCTTCAAAGTTTACCTCAATCATGTCAGCAATATTTTTTTCAGTAGCACGTTTAATTGCTGCGTCAATATTGTCTTTTGGCATATTTTCAGATTTTGCATTTATAATAGCAGTACGAAGTTTAGGATTCATATCTGGATCCCCTCCTCCATCTTTTGCTGCCATTGTAATGATTTTTCCAAGTTTAGGAAACAATTTCGACATTGCTCCCCATCTTTTTAATTTTGAT
>NZ_JBLHOE010000122.1:0-3365 GCF_047622445.1 Sulfurimonas sp. | reverse complement strand
TAAAAACCATCAGACTCAAAACCTTTTATATCTTTTTGAATAAATAGATTCTCTAATATTTCGCCACTAGATAGTTTTAAAAAATTTTCTATTTTTTTTTCTTTTTTCCAAGTTATACTTTCATTTGGTTTTTCTTTTAAAACTTTAAAATAAATTCCTATTGCATATTCATCCCATAAAATTTCAGCCTTAAAGTATAGATTGTTCTGCTCATAAATACTTGAATAGTGTTTTATAAATATATTTACATACTCTTCTATTTTTTTATCTTTATATTCTAATTGTTTAAATGCTGTCTTATATTTTTGCTTTTTTTTACCAATTATCCAAGGTATTACAATACTATTTGTATAATCAATTAGTGCATACTCTTGTTCATTAAAATCAAAAGCCTTCAGTATAGTTTCATCTAATTTATTAATAAGATTATTTAAATCATTTTCATAATTTAATGTATTTGAACTACTTGTATCAAAATGTTCTTTTTTTAATTCTTCTATTTTTGATACTATTGGAATTATCTTATTATTTTTAATGTAAGGTAAACTTAATTTTTCATAATCGTCACACTAATGCTATGCCCTTGTTTATGTAAAGTATGTATCACAGTATATTCCTCTTTATCAATCATACCAACTCCAAATATTTATTTGAAGTTATCGTATCTTTTTTTGTTAATAAAGTGGTGCACTTTTAGTTTGCACTACTGGTGTATTTTACCTCTGCACTTGACACTAAGTAACGAATAAATATTATTCTACCTATAAGTGAATTTACTATATTTCTATTTTCTTTTAATTTATTTGGATACAAGTTATTTAGGTTATCTAAAATTTCTTCTCTAGCATACTTTATATTTTCAAGTAAAACTTTATCCACTCTTTTATTTTTTTGTTTAAATTTATTATCTTTAAAGTATGTGCCACTTATAAGAGATAGATAATTTAATCCGTTTTGTTTTATAGGGTCTAGTTCAAGTATATCTTTGCTGTTTAGTATATAATCAAAGCCATTATAAATTTCAAAATCAGTTTCAGTCTCAATTATAACAATAGGGACTTCACCAAAATTCCAACATTTTTTAAACACTTCTTTTTTAGTAGCTTCTTTATTAAAGAATAGAATAATTACCTTACCATTAATTATAAATAGATTGTTTGGCTTTACTTCTTTTAATGAGTTAACAACTCTTTGGGGTAAATTTTCAATAGTTGATATATCATCAAAGTTATAAAGTCCTTTTTCATAGTTTATATCAAATTCTGCATCTATTTTATCTAGCATTAACTTACTCATTTTTACCCTCCATAATTAAAATTTCATTCCTATTCAATTCATAAAGCCTATAAACCAAAGTTTCTAACTTCTCAATCTCTTCTCTTGATTCAATTTTATCAAATGATTTTTGAAATGTTTAATCAGCTCTGATTATTTATTATGTTATTTTATCTAAAATGAGGTTATAAGCTTATTTGTATATATAACTATTTTAGTTTTCCAAAGACCTTATATCTTTCCCAATACGTATCTACAGCATTTTGGAGTTTTTTTTCTGTAAGTGTAGTTTTTTTCTTCACACCAAAACGGCTAATGAAAGAGTCCGACATAACCGTAGTTTCTTTTACCGGAACTTTTAAATAGTTAATAATCGCATTTTTCATATCCACTTCACCACTATAAATAAGAAGGTACTTATAAAAGTACTTATCTATACTCACTGGTAAGCGATTATGGCATCCCACACAGTTATCTTCATATATATTTGCATCAAGTGAAACCATCAAGATCACTAGGCTCAGAAAAATACTTTTTACCATGATACACTCACTGTCGTGCCAACTTTAAGTTCAGACTGTATATCTATATCTAGACTATACTCTTTAGCAATACTGGCAACTATATTTAAACCTATTCCGAAACCACCACTACTTTTGTTAAATCTTGTATATCTTTCTAGCATTTGAGATATGTCTTCCTCAGCTATCCCAATACCACTATCTTCAACACTAATTTTTCTTGCTTCTACTCTAATGATGATAGAACCCTTAATTTTGTTATACTTTATGGCATTAGAAATTAAATTATCTAAGAGTTTTGAAAACTTTCCTTTGTCAATATATAAACTTGTATTTTGAATTATCTCTATTTTTAAACTCACTTTTTTTGCTGTAGCTAAAGAATTAAAATACTCTATCCGCTCAAGTACAACTTGTTCTATATTTAAATCTTCATCATTTGCCATAATCTTATTGCCCAAAGTAAGGTACGTTAAATCTTGGTAAATATTTGAAATAGTCTTAGCCCCTATATCTATACGATTTATCTTTTTTAGAAGTTTTTCATCAAGTGAAGATTTATCAATCATTTCTATGTTAGCTACTATTGTGCTTACTGGAGTATTGAGCTCATGTGTAGTGTCTTTTATGAATCTGTCCAGTAACTGTATGGCATCACGCATAGGCTTTAAAAATAGACGAAGGAGTACATAACCAACTGCCATCATGAAAACAAAAGTAAGAGAAACAAAAAGAATAATTTCCTTTCTTGTTTGCTTCAACCATAAACCATCATCTTTTACTTTTATTATGACATACTTTGCACCAAGGTAATAAGACTCTGGAATATTTACAAGGTGAATAACCTTATCGTGAAGATATAAAATTTTATCGAGTTTAATTTTTGTATCTGAACTTGAAAAGATTAACTTTCTTTCATTGTCAAAAATTGCAGAATCAAAGTTATCGTATCTTGGATAAACTTGTGTTTTATCGAAGTTGATATGCAGTTGTTTTAAGTCATATAAAAACTTTTTCGAATGCTCTTGTAGTGTAGATTTTTTTTCTTGTAACATCAAGTCTTTTTGTAAGTCATAATAGATAAAGGAAAAAACGGAAATGATAATTATCGTAAATAAAATGTAGAGGACGGAGAATCTAAAAAGTGTTTTTTTTTCGCTACTTAGAAAATCTGTATCCAAGCTTTTTGATGCTGACAATCTTATCCTTTCCAATAATTTTTCTAAGATTTTTAATGTATGTTCTCAAAGCATTTTCACTTGGAGTCTCTTCATATGACCAAAGCGTTTCATAAATCACTTCATGAACAACTGCTTCGTTTTCATGTTGTAAAAAGAGTTTAAGCAAGGCTGCTTCTTTGTTGTTAAGCTGAACTAATGCCCCTTTTACATACAAGAGATTCGATTCTGTATCGTATTCTATCTCTTTTGAAATCTCTATACACGGTGAAGACTCATGAAAAAAGCCTCTTTTTAAAATAGTATCTATTCGAAGTAACAGTTCTTTAAGTGCAAAAGGTTTTCTTATGTAGTCATCACAGCCACTATCATACCCTGTCTCAAGTGAGTC
>NZ_JBLHOE010000121.1:0-3887 GCF_047622445.1 Sulfurimonas sp. | reverse complement strand
CGATGAGATAATAGAAAGATACGGTACACACCTTACAAAGGAACAATTAAAAACAATTAAAAAAAAATGATACATAATATACTATTCACATTTACTTTTATTTATGGAGTATTGGCACTGTTAACACATACAAAAATCTTTGAGAAAAAAATAACTGGTTGCATAGATTCTTTATTCTGGAAAGAACTACCTCTTTTTTTTAGGTGGTTAGATGTAGTAATATTTTTCGGTAGTTTAGCATACCAAGTAAACTATTGGTTGATATGGTAGAGTTAATAATTAACTTGTTAATGGCACTGACAGTGATTATAAAAATCTTTTTTATAATTCTGATATTTCTTATGTTATGGAACAGTGCTTTACTATTAATAGAAAGAGCTAGGGGATACTTTAAGAATGAAAAAAGAAAAAATAAGTAAATGAAAAGATACTCGAAGAAAGGTCTCGAAAGACGTAAGGAAGAAAGAAAAGGATATGGTGAATTCTTTGAGAAACATGTTGGTATAATAAAGAATACAAGTGCATGCTGTGCAGAATGTGGTGCCAGACTAAAAGGACATGTAAGTGAGATAGCACATATTCTTCCTAAGGGATATTTTAAATCTGTAGCTACTAATGATGAGAATGTAGTTTACATGTGTGGTATGTACTCGACAAGTCAATGCCATACTAATTTTGATAATTTCCCAATAGATAAATTTCAAGAAATGTTGGTATTCTCACAAATTAGCCATATCTTCGCTGAACTAGAAGAAAAAATTACGGAGAAAATAAATTATAAAGTTTACGATAAATATATAAAAGAGTAAGAAAAAGAACTTAAATTATTACTTTAAAACATAATATTACGATATGACACCAATAGAAAATACTTACCCAAAAAAAGACTACCCTTATGTAGTCATTCAAAAAAGACCTACAGATGAAGATATCATTTTAGTACAAACTAAATCGGAAGATTTTAAAAAACAACAAAAAGAGTATATCTATCCTAGTTTAACTTCTTGTAAAGAAGCAAATAGAAAATACACTGATAGCGGTATAGACCTAGGAATGTTCCCACCTTTTATTTTAACCCCTATCACTAAAGAGACTAAAAGATTTCTTGATTATAATTATAGCTTTGATGGTCGTTATAAAGGATTAGGTGATAGCTACTACGTGATAGTAGAAAATAAATTTTAAAGTTTACGATAAATACATAAAAGAATAATGGCTAGATTACAAGACGTACTAAAAAAATTAAACAAGGGCAAGAAAGAAGATGACATAATTATGTTGGCATCTAAACAACCAGAAGATTATTTTGTAAAAAACACCACTTCAATAGGAAGTCCTTACTTGGATATGATGACAAATGGTGGGTATACAAAAGGTGGGTTTAACTTGATCATCGCTGATGGTGGCGTAGGTAAATCATCCATAGCTTTAATAGCAATTAGAAAAGAATTTGAAGAAACTGGAAGAATAGGTGTATACTTAGATGGCGAAGGTACACTAGATGAATCTTACATGGCTCGTATGGGTGTTACTAAAGACATGATATATTATGTAAAGGGTAGAAGTTTAGAAGACATGTTAGATACAGCAGAGGCATTTTCAACAGCAGATGAAGTTGGAACTATTATTATTGATTCAATACCTATTTTTGTAAGTGCCGTAGTGGAAGCAAAATCAGCTGCCGAAAACAACATGGCTGTTGAAGCTAGAAAGTATACAGCACGTATGCCTATTATAGAAGGTAATTGCATGAGAAGAGATTCAACTTTAATTGGTCTTACTAGTTACAAGTTAGATCCAGGTGCAATGGGAGATCCGAGAAAACTTCCTCGTGGCCAATGGCAATATACTATGGCCAACCTTATTTTAGAGTTAACTAAGAAAGATATTCTTAAAGATGAAAATGGTGAAGAGATAGGTCATGTAATAGATTGTAGAATAAAGAAAAGTAAAATAGCATCTTACAATCCAAAAGAAGTACACAAAGTAAATTTCTATTATGACTGCGGTTTTAATGAGTTTGATGAGTATACAAGTATTTTTATTGTCAATGGCATGATTAAACAAGGTGGAGCTTGGTTTTCTTTTGCAGATACAGAAGGTGAAGAAATAAAACTTAATGGTAAGGCACAAGTCATAGACTACCTAAAAGATAATGAAGAAGTGTTTAACGTTTTAATGGAAAGATTAAATGGCTAGGGAATTAGATACAATAATAACAGAGTTCAATGCATTTAGAGATACATTCAATATCTTTAGAAGAACAGCAGAAGTAAAGACAGAAACATTAATTGAGTATGAAGCTCGATTGGTCGACCTTCGTGCCGATTTAAGACCACATAGAAAACACGTAGCTGCTGAATGGCAAAAAAGAGATGATAAGGCTGCAACAGGTATTAAGTTTAGAATAGCTATTGCAATACACAAAGGAACCTTTAAGGATGATGATGACCATTTGATATATGATATCTGCTCTATTAACCAAGCAGAGAAATTTGCATCAGGATCGGATAGCTACAAAACGTTTATAGATCAGAGAAGTTTCTTCAAAGAAGCATTGGTAAATGTAACTGATTTGAGAAACGATATTGATGGTTATATTAACCTAATAAAAGACATGTTAAAAACAATTTAATGGAAAAGGACAGTCAAAATTGTAATGCAACACCAGCACACGAATTAAAAGAAAAAAACACAAAGCAAAAAATAAAGTATAAATTTAAAACCGACTACAGTGAAAGAGGAATAGAGAGCCATAAAGATTGGTTCTCCTTTTACAAGCAAAAATCGTATTTTAAATTTACTGTTGAGGCATATGGTTATTTTGACCCTAGACCACAAATAAAAACTAATGTAACATCCTTAATTGTATTGGGTGTTATTTTAGTAAGTTTATTTACACTGACAATAAGTTGGTTTCATTTGTTATTAATCCCATTTTTATTTTTTGCATGGGGAGATATATACTTAAAATTACCACTAGATTCTGGAATGGATAATGAAAGTGACAGTCCTGAGTATGGTTTTTATATGTATCATATTGATCCTATACCTGGTAAAGTTAATTTTCCAACTTGTTTTATATGGCAGTGGGGAAATTATAAATCTTATGATATGCCTTGGGCTTATACCCATATCAGGCACTCTATTCTTTTAAAAGATGATATTTGGGAACATGAACTTAAAGGCCAAAACAAAGGTTTTTATATAAGTAAGTGGAAGGAAAAACAATTTATGATCGAGTATAATTTCTTAGATAAATCAGATCTTACTTATATTCCAACTAAAGTCTATGTAGCAGAGAGAGAATGGCGACAACACTGGTTAAAATGGACAGGTCTTTTTGCAAAAGTTGTGAGGACAATAGATGTAGAATTTTCTAAAGAAGTTGGCAGTAGAAAAGGATCATGGAAGGGTGGAACACTTGGTTGTGGGTACAACCTCAAAGAGAATGAGACAGCTTTAGAATGCATAAAAAGAATGGAAACAGAACGAACATTTAGATAATACGAAAACAAATAGTGCATGAGTTGGTTATATCAAGGAAACAAAATAGAAAAGATATCTGATTTACCTGTTAAAGAGCGTGAGGCTTTTGGATTTATTTATTGCATGGTCCTAAATCACAATGGAAAAGCATATGAGTATTATGGAAAGAAAAATTTCTTCTCTGTAAGGACCAAAAGAGCTTCTCAAAAACAAGTTAAAGAAAGAGGTAAATCAGCATTTCGACGTAAGAAGCAAAAGAAAGGTAAGGATGAAGGTGAATGGTATTATTATGAACAGGTCAGATCAGAAATGAAATGGCAGGACTATAACAGTTCTTCTAAAGAAGTTCAAAAAATGATTGATAGTGGAGCCCAGTTTACTAAGTACATTGTGCAAAT
>NZ_JBLHOE010000120.1:0-3899 GCF_047622445.1 Sulfurimonas sp. | reverse complement strand
TGATTAGTATACATCGTGGACTTAGTAAAAGTATGAAGTTAAATTTAGTCGATTATTATCTTGTGAATTATAAGAAAAAGTAGAAAAGTAAGCACCCGTTTTTTTCATTAAGTCATTTTTGTAAACATTTCATCTGTATTTTCTTCTTTAATACCTACTGATGATAATTCTGAACGAAGGCGTTCAGACCATCCATTAATATTCCATATTGCTTTCTCCATAGTAAGTCCACTGTATTCAGTTGTATTTTTGAAGTTACCTGGAGATTCTTTTGTAGCTATATCATCATCATATGATTCTTCGATTAAAAAACTATAAGATGGATCAGCTAAAAAAACTATTTTTACAAGTGTCGAACTATTAGTTGGAAAAGTTATTGAAAAGTTATCTATCCCAAAATGTGTCTCAGATACTTCTTCATAAATTTTGTCGATAACATTTTTTCTTAATTCACTCACTGATACATTCCTTGTCTTTAACTATTTATTCTAAAATATTATATATAAAACAACTTTAACTCATATAAATAACCTACATTTATTTTTCTTCTAAAAAGCTATAATGATAGTAATTTGTCACATTTTAAAGAAAGAGTCCATAATTAAGTATAATTCGCACCATGCAAAAACAAACAAACTTAAATACTACATTACTAAACAAACACTCCCTTTTTGAGTTACTTTCTTCTAGGTTTTCAGACGAAGAAAAGAAACTCTCAGACATTCCAAACCCTGCTCTGCTTCAAGATGCTAGCTCATCTGCTAAAAGAATCGCTGATGCCATACAAAACAAAGAACGCATCACTCTTGTTGGCGACTATGATGTTGATGGAGTGAGTTCTACATCTATCATGGTTGATTTTTTCCGACAAATTCCTTACCCACTTGAAGCAATCATCCCAAATCGATTTCGTGATGGCTATGGAGTTTCACCAAATGTACTTCAAAGAGTAGAAGCTGATCTAGTTATTACTGTTGACAATGGTATTGCAGCGATTGGTGCAGCTGCTATTTGTAAAGAAAGGGGTATAGACCTCATTATTACAGACCATCATACGCCATCAGACATTCTTCCTGAAGCTCTTTTTATTGTTGATCCAAAACTTGAAACTTGTACGTATCCATTTAAAGAAATATGTGGTGCTCAAGTTGCTTGGCTTGTACTTGCGTTGGTGAAGAAAGAACTTGGCTTACAAATAGATATGAAGCAGTTCTTAGATATCTTAGCTATCGCTATAATCGCAGATATTATGCCTCTTATAAATATTAACCGTATTCTCGTTAAAGAAGGTCTCAAGGTTTTGATGACCTCAAATCGTCCATCTTCTATCATCATACGTGATTTTTTAAATAAATCTTCTATCTCTAGTGAAGATATCGCATTTATGATTGCTCCACGTATCAACTCAGCAGGACGACTCGAAGATGCGAGTATAGCTATGGAGTTTTTCACAGCAGCAGACACTAACAAAGCCTATAAACAGTTTGAACTTCTTGGTCAACTTAATGACTTACGTAAAGAGACCGAAGCCGAGTGTACAAAACTTGCCATTGACGCAGCTGATGGAAATGCTGATGTCATAGTTGTGGCTGGTAAAAATTGGCACGAAGGTGTTGTTGGCATTGTAGCCGCAAGATTAGTAGATAAGTTTGGAAAACCTTCCATAGTTTTAAGTCTACAAAATGGAATTGCTAAAGGTAGTGCAAGAAGTATCGGTGAAGTAAGTATTTATGAGCTGATTAAGTCATGTGAACACTTGTTAACTAAGTTTGGTGGACACACTATGGCCGCAGGTTTAGGACTTGAAGAAGAGAATATAGAAGAATTTACAAAAGCAATAAATGAGAGTGCTTCAAAGCTTGATAGAGATGATTTTTTGCCTAAAGAATCAATCGCGGGTAAACTAAATACTCAGGATATCGATCTTGAACTACTGAATCTCATTGAGCAATTTGAACCATACGGTGAAGCAAACTTACGCCCAAAATTTTTAATAGAAAATGCCGAAGTTGTGAGTATCAAACTTATGGGAAAAGACAAATTACATTCAAGAATCCAAGTGAGACAAAATCCGCATGAGTTAAAAACTTTAGAACTCATTGCATTTAGAACAGTTTTTGAGATGCCAGAATCTAAAAAAATAAGTTGTAGTTATACACTTTCAAAAAATGAGTTTAACAACAAGGTGTCTGCTCAACTCTTAATAAACAAGATTTATTAAGAGTTATACATCCTAAAAACCAATTTGATTCAAAAGTGAATGTTAATTCACTTATTACAAAGATTTATTAAGCTTGATGATTATATAATTAATTAATACATTATATAAGGTTACCTATTATGGATACTAAGAATTTTTTAAACAATTATAAGTCTGACACTGAGTTATCTCGTCGTGATGCCATCAAGCTGATGGGTATTTCACCCATTGCGGCTTCTGTACTAGCAAGTGCAGGAACTAGTTCAATAGCTGAAGCAAGTGCCGATGTTTCTGGAAAAGTTATTATCGTTGGTGGTGGGGCTGGAGCACTTATGGCACTCTCACGTATTAAGCGTGCTATTAAAAATCCAGATATTACTATAATCGCTCCAAATGAGGCGCACCTTTATCAACCTGGACAAGTTTTCATTGGTGCTGGTGAAATGGAAATGGAAGACATCATACTTGATAATAACAACTATATTGATCCTGATGAAGTTACTTGGGTTAAAGATGCAGTGAAAGCTTTTGATCCGGACAATAACACCGTTACAACAAGAGCAGGTAAAGAATTAAAGTATGACTATCTTGTAGTAGCAACGGGCGCTCAATATAACTATGAGGATATCGAAGGTTTAACAAAAGAAGACATTGGAAAAAATGGGATCACTAGTGTTTATCTAAGTGATTTAGAAAAAGGTACATCAGTTGGTGCCACAGCAACTTGGGAGTGGAACAAAGCTCTAAAAATTGCAGCCACAACTTCAAAACAAAAACAAAAAGTTATATTTACCCATCCAAACACAAAAATAAAGTGTGGTGGTGCTCCACAAAAAGTTCTTCACCTAACAGCTGATTACCTCAAAAAAGATGGGCTAAGTGCTGAGTATACTTTTGTAACAAGTACGAAGACTCTTTTTCCACTTCCTCATGTAGCTAAAGCATTAGAGAAAGTACAAGCTGGATATGACACTATTTCACATAAATTTCAGCATCACCTACAATCTATAGATGTACAAAACAAAAAAGCTACATTTCTACATTCTTATAGCGAAGATGTTTATGATGAAGAGTTTGGAGAGAGTGAAACTGTAAGTCATGAAGATACTGTTATAATGGATTATGACTTTATTCACATCACTCCACCTATGTCGGCTATAACTGCACTTATGAATTCAAAACTTGTTGATTTTACGGGATGGCTTGAGGTAGATAAATATACTCTACAGCATAAACGCTATAGCAATGTATTTGGTATAGGTGATACCTGTGGAATCCCAATGGGTAAAACAGGTGGTTCAGCAAGACACCAAGGACCAATACTTACAGAGAACCTTATTTCTGTTATGAAAAATGAAAAAGCTAAAGCAATTTTTGATGGGTATACTGTTTGTCCTATCAAAACAGCATATGGTCAAATCTTGATGGCTGAGTTTAACTATGCAGGGGATGCACCGACTATACCTTTCTTGAGTATTGCAGAACCTAGAGCTTTTTGGTGGCTATTTGATTTATACCAATTAAAACCGATGTACCAATATCTAATGTTAACAGGTAGATTTTAAAAGGTGAAATTTTGGTGCAAAACGAAGTAGTTAAAGAGATTCTAAAAGAGGTTGACAAGCATCCTGAGATAATGTCTCGTAGGGATGTATTAAAGTATCTTGCTCTTTCGCCATTAGCTACTTCAATTAACGCA
>NZ_JBLHOE010000119.1:0-4073 GCF_047622445.1 Sulfurimonas sp. | reverse complement strand
GTTTATTATTTTCGCATTTTCAGGATGTAGTACAAGTTCTTTGATTGTTTTACAAAACAATACTTTACATTTAAAACATCAAAAGATGAATAAAATAATTGGATTGAAGGTACTGCAACAAGATACCCAATGGTATAACAATATAGATATTGAACAATATAAAGTGCAAGGAGCTGTAAGTACTTTATTTTACGAGCATATATATACGGATATTAACTGGGAATTCAAATATGGAGTGATTAGTACATTAAAGTATATTTTTGATGCTACTAAGGCAACAGTTTTATATAAAGATAGCGCCATCAGTTGTATTCAGTTGCAAATATCAAATACTAAACATATAAATATTTTAACAGAATCAAGTAGTTTTGATATGATGAGTTATACTTATGGATTCAGTGATGATGAATTTGTAAACTTAGTAGCTTCTATACAAAAAGATAAAGTAGCAGTTACTCTAAATAAAGATACAACAGCTCTTAGATTAGATAAATCATTAAAGTATTTGAGTACATGGAGTGTAAACATGTTATTAGTCCAACCTTTACTCAAACCTGTCGCAAGAAGAGGAACAAGTTTTTAAATTTTTTATGATACACTCATAAAAAATAAAATGTATAGAGAAAATATGACTATATTAATACTAGATGCAAGTGTTACAGTACAAATAAAGATTCGTGATTTACTACAAGAACTGGATTCTGAAAATTTAGATATAAAATGTTTTGAAGATGGGTCAGAAGCCTTAGAGTATGTAAAAGAAAATGAAGTAGATTTAGTTTTTTCTGCCATTGAGACCGTAGGTCTAGATGGTATTTCTTTTGTTGATATACTCTTACGTGATAAACCAAAACTTGTATCAAAATTATTTATTGTGACCTCTCAACAAAAGAATGAACAAGTTGAAGACATTAAAGGTGTTGGTGCTAAACGCTTTATCAGAAAACCTATCAATGAAGAGTATTTCAAACATTTTGTACTTCCAGAAATTAACAAAATATTAAAATAAGTTTTTCATACATTGACATACTACGGCGATAGAGAGAAGTGTTATAAATGTTATAGACCTAAAAGCTCGTGTATGTGCCAATACATTTCCCCCTTTGAAACAAACACAAAATTTGTAATCCTCATGCATCCAAAAGAATTTAAAAAAGTAAAGAACAACACCGGTTACTTTACCAAAGAGAGTTTACTAAATGCTGAACTTTTTATGGGCATAGACTTTTCAGACAACAAAAGAATCAATGACATTATAGATACTCACGATAGTTACATCCTTTATCCAAGTGAAAATGCTTTAGACCTCTCAAGTGTGAACCCGCAAGAAAATAAAAAGACGTCTAAAAGCTTAGCAATATTTTTAATAGACTCTACATGGGCATGTACAAGAAAGATATTTAATGAAAGTACTAATTTACAAAACTTAAAACATATGAGTTTTACAACTTCGCGTGAATCGCAGTATGGAATAAAAGAACAGCCTAGAGCGAATTACCTCTCAACAATAGAGTCAACGCATGTTGTTCTTGAGTTATTAGAGAAATGGAAGATAGAAGAGCTAGCTAGTGAGAATTTGGAGAATTTTTTAAATCCATTTTTTAAAATGATCGAATACCAAAAGGAACTGATAGAAAACTCAGATAACAATACTGTTAGATTTAAAAAGCATTCTAAGATCTGACCTAATAGTGAAAATGGGTACTTACATTTTCTATAACTTCCTTTTAGTTTTATCATATAATTACAGTTCAAACATATTAACAAGCATTTTTGAAATCTCTTTTGATGTTGCTGTATCAACATCCCCAAGCTTTTTTACAAGTCTTGTTTTATCAACTGTTCTAATCTGGTCTAATAATACCAAACCATCTTTTTTTTCAAATTTTATTTTAGGTCGAAATATAAAGTCAAACCCCTTAGAAGTCATAGGAGCAATAATGACTGTTTTTAAAACATTCATTTCGTTCGGTGAAATCACTATGCATGGTCTAGTCTTTTGAATTTCGGAACCAATAGTTGGATTTAACTTAACAAGATAAATCTCATATCTTTTGATATCTACTACCATTCATATTCTTCTAAATCATTATCGTTAAGTAAATCTTCTAAAAGTCCTTCATCGTGCAGACCCTTGTGCTTAGAGATTACTTTCTCAATATTTTCTATCCAAGTTTCTCTTCCTGTATTGTGAACAGGTTTGATTAATAAACCATTTTCTAATACTTCTAATTCTAAACTAACATTTTCAAGATGTGCTTGTTGAATTAAAGGCTTAGGGATTCTAATACCTTGTGAATTTCCAATTTTTGTGAGCATAGTCATAATTAACTCCTTTAAGTAATTATAATGTAATTACATTTGAAAGTCAATTTCATAAGATGATAACGTTTGTCGTGAGCAATAATTTCCCCGCTAGGGTAAATTATTGGTCTCCTCGGAGACTGTGAAATAACTAAAAAGCTATCAGTCTCATAAATTTCAAAAACCATAACATAAATTTCCTAAGATTCACCATCTTTAAACTTCTATAACAGTATAATATCACTAAGAATAGTTCGTAATGAACGGACTTTAAGAGGTGTTTATGAGTAGCAAATATAAAGAGGGTTTAAACCGTAATCAATAACAGTTTTTTCCTCCAAGTCTTGATGAGTATGTAGATGAGAATAATCAAGTAAGAGCTATAGATTTATATGTTGAACAACTTGATTTTAAAGAACTAGGCTTTGATGATACTTCTAGAAGTTTTGAGGGACAGAAGTCATATTCTCCAAAGTTACTTCTAAAAATATATATCTATGGTTACCTCAATAAAGTAAGACTAGCTCAACAAGCGTCAGTGCAATAAATCTACTAAATAGATTTATGTAAGCTCACGAGCCTTAGAAAAAGAGAATGCAAGGAATATAGAACTAATGTGGTTAACATCAGGACTAAAACCTACTTATAAAACTATTTCTGACTTTAGAAAGAATAATCCTAAAGCACTTAAACAAGTATTTAAAGATTTCGTACTGATACTTAAAGGTCTAGCATTAATAGGAGATACACTTATAGCTTTAGATGGAGCCTTTTTAAGAGCTAATGCATCTAAAAATACTTTAATCATGAAGAAGACTACACAAAGAGATTTAAAAGAGGTAGATTCCAATATAGATGAATACCTTAGTGCTTTAAAATACAGTGATGAAGAGACTCATACTACTAAGCTAGCCAAACAACTTCCTCGCAACTTAGAAATACTCCTAAAAAAAACTAGCTCAACAAGCGTCAGTGCAACAAATTTACTAAATAAATTTGTGTAAGCAAGATTTACAAGAGAGTTAAAATTCCTCGAAAAAATTAAACGTACCCAATACAATAGAACTGACCCAGATGCTAGTGTTATGGTTAAACCAGCGCATAACCTTATGGCTTACAATTCTCAGATATGTGTAGATGATAAGTTCAAGTTTATTGTTGCTACTGATGTTACCTCTTCTGGTACTGATAAACAAGAACTACATCACATGGCAATGCAGACTAAAGAAGTGATTACTAGCCCTGAGTTGGTAATTCTTGCTGATAAGGGATATTACTCTGCAGCTGAAATAAAGAAGTGTGTGGATGATGGGGTTAAGACACTTGTACCCTCTATTAGAACAGGACAAGAACTTATCAACAAGGGTAAGTTTACTAAAGATAAGTTCATCTATGACAAAGTTCAAGATGCCTATATCTGTCCTAACAATAAACTTATCTCTAGAACAAAGTCAATTAACAAATCATATGCAAGAATAATGCATATGTATAGAAGTTCTCAAACTGACTGTAATGCCTGCAGTATCCGAGATAAGTGTCTAGGTGAAAAGACCAAAACTAAACAAACCCAAAGATGGGAACATCAAGAAGTATTAGATACATACAATAAAAATTTAGAAACACCTCAATCAAAAGTCCTTATGAAAAAGAGAGGTTCTATCGTTGAACATCCATTTGGAACAATTAAACGCTCTCTTGGCTGGGAGCACTTCTTAGTTAGAAGTAAAAAGAAAGTGCAAGGTGAAAATGCCCTCATCATGTTTACCTAT
>NZ_JBLHOE010000118.1:0-4126 GCF_047622445.1 Sulfurimonas sp. | reverse complement strand
TACCCAATACAATAGAACTGACCCAGATGCTAGTGTTATGGTTAAACCAGCGCATAACCTTATGGCTTACAATTCTCAGATATGTGTAGATGATAAGTTTAAGTTTATTGTTGCTACTGATGTTACATCTCAAGGTACAGATAAACAAGAACTACACCACATGGCAATGCAGACTAAAGAAGTGATTAGTAGCCCTGACTTGGTAATTCTTGCTGATAAGGGATATTACTCTGCAGCTGAAATAAAGAAGTGTGTGGATGATGGGATTAGGACACTTGTCCCTTATGCAAAAACTGGACAGCAACAGAAAAATGCAGGGAAATTTACTAAAGATAAGTTTGTTTATAATAAAGAAAAAGATTGTTATATTTGCCCTAATAATGAAGAGATACCAAAAAGCATTTCTAGTAATGTTAGAAATGGCAGACTCATGTTTATTTATAGACCAAAAATATCTACATGTACGGCTTGTCCCATAAAAGATAAATGCTTAGGTAAGACAACTCGTTACAAACAGATACAAAGATGGGAAGAACAAGAACTTTTAGATAAATACTACCAAGACTTAAAATCACCAGAAGCAAAAGCCCTTATGAAAAAGAGAGGTTCAATAGTTGAACATCCATTTGGAACAATTAAACGCTCTCTTGGCTGGGAGCACTTCTTAGTTAGAAGTAAAAAGAAAGTGCAAGGTGAAAATGCCCTCATCATGTTTACCTATAATTTCAAACGTTTGCTTAAGCTTATAGGAATCGCTCTGTTTAGAAAACTGATAATAGCTATAAAAGATGGAGATATAGAGTCTATAAGAGAAGAGATAGCTCTTTATATTACCAGTTTTAGACTCTATACAGCTAAAATTATTGCAAATATTTTTATGGTACAATTTAGGAAAAATAATTGCCTATAATTGAGTGTGAATTAGAAAATTATAAGTTGTAGGGTTTGATTGTTTCACAGTCTCCTAGGAGGGAAATATGAAGCCAAATATTAGAGGACAAAATGAACTTACGTAAAGAAATAGAAAAGTTAATCTACTGGTATGTTCCTACATACATTATAGCAATAACTCTTGGTTATTATCTTGTAGCCTTTATTAAAACCATTCCAGATTCAGCGCATATAATTGCCTATATCTATCTTCCTCTTACTTACTTTATAAATAATTTACATAAAATTGTAATAGCAGTATGGCTTTACAATATAGCTAAACAAAGTAATCAAAAATACATACTTTGGGCATTGTTTGGTTTGGTCGCACATTTGTATGCAGTTGTTATTTTTATAATAATAAACTTTTTAGAAGGTAAGTTTGAAATTGGTAAAAAGAGTCTAAAAGAAGAACTTGTTGAGCCAGATCTCTAACAAAGTACGAGGAGAGCAATAGTATCCCTTACGGCCAAACTATTGCTCTCCTTAAACGTTATATGACACAGTAATAAATTGACAAAATGAATAAAATTATTAGTATTAATATTCAAAGGACTTCATATGAAAACACTTACAATGAGAGCAGTTGTTGATTTTAAATATAGATAGTAGACGTATGATTGAAAAATTACTTAAACACAACAAAATGCTAATTCAATCATTTATCCTTACATTCACTCTGCTTACTTCACCATTACTTGCTCAAGAAAGCATAACTCTTGAAAATACTATTGTTCCCTTAGTTGAGCAGCATCCAGATAAAACTGGATTGTATGTGCTCGAAAAAGGTGGTGAAGCTTTGCTTACACGAGGGTGGTTAGCAGATAGAGCAATGAAAACCATCGACGTGCAGTATTTTATTTGGGGAAATGACAACATTGGAAAGCTTGCTGCTGAGACCTTACTTAGAGCTGCAGAACGTGGTGTACACGTACGTGTACTAGTTGATGACTTTTTAATGACTGCAGAATCAGATGAAATTTTCGCCATGGCTTATCATCCAAATGTTGAAATTCGAATATATAATCCAGTACATTCTGTTGGCGTTAATTTCTTTGAAAAAATGCTTAAAATGGCGGTAGATTTTCGTGGTAGTAACCAGCGTATGCACAACAAGATGTTTGTAGTAGATAACATGGTAGCTATTACCGGTGGGCGAAATATGGAAAACCAGTATTTTGATTTTGGTCATGCCTATAATTATCGAGATAGAGATGCCTTGCTTGTAGGTAAGGTAATCACTCAACTATCAAATACATTTGAAGAGTTCTGGAATAGCGATTTGGCAAAGCCTGTTGAACAATTAGTTCGTAATCCTTTTGAGTCTCATATAGACTGGTTACCAGAAGATGAATGGGGAGACAAAGTAGATAAGACAGATGTTGATCATGCACAACTTCTCAACCAACTTAAGAGAGTTACTCGCGAACAGATTAATTCTATATATAAAAACCTACATACTTATGCGCAAAATGAGTCTAATTATTTGCCACAAGTTCGGAAGTCTATGAATGATATTAGTAGTGATATAGTAGCTATTATAAAGTCAGCATATTGGTTAGATGCATCTTTTATTAGTGACAGACCTGGAAAAAATGACACTTGGTTTAATTTTAATATGGGTGGTGGTGGTAATTCTACAACGGCTCTTGCACATCTGTTAAATTCTGCAAAAGACAATGTTGTTATTCAATCCCCTTATTTGATTTTAAGTTCTAAAGCATGGGTTTTATTTAAAGCGGCACGGGCTAGAGGCGTGTCAATTAAAATTTGTACCAACTCATTAGCTGCGAGTGACAACTTAGCAGCATTTAGTGGCTACAGCTCTCAAATTGATGAACTACTTGACGCAGGTATTGAACTGTATGAATACCGTCATGATGCAAAACGAAGATATGATTTGGTAAAACAATATTCCCAGTATAAAGAAGGTGCACTACCTATATTTTCTTTGCATGCAAAAACTATGGTTGTTGATGACAGTATTGTCTTCATAGGAACATTTAATCTTGATCCACGTTCTGAAAACTTAAATACGGAAGTAGGTATTGTCGCTAAACATGATGAGCTTGCTCGCGCAGTAAAACGTGAAATTGAAATTGATATGTCAGAAGGTAATAGTTGGAATGTTAGAAAAGATGGACGTAATAACGATACATCTATGCTAAAGCGCGGAAAGTTATTTTTTATGAAGTTACTACCATTGAATCCAATATTGTAGAGTTGAAAAGGGCTTAAATGAACCTAGCCGTCTAAAGTGATTCACTTTTTTCAGCATTAGATTCTTCTTCTTCGGAGTTTTCTGATTCCGTTTTCGCTCTATCTGCTTTGGAAACATAACGTTCCTTAGAAGAAGTCTTTAACTTTGCACGGGCACGTTTGAGACGTTTATCATGCAGCTTTTGAATCTTATCTTGTCTATTCATATTACCATCCCTTAACTATCTTAATTTAGTATATTTTTAATAACGACATGCCAATTAGAAGTGGCTACTGCCTTCTTAATATTAAATTTTAAAAATTCTTTTGCCATTATACTCTTTACTAAGCGGTAAATAACTATCTAGAGCGTCAGGTGCTCAATATTCAAATATTAAATGCTAAAATACATGAAATTTTTTAGCCGATGATAAGGAACGTGGATGCCTGGACGATTGAGTATGTTTACTGATGAAGCTTTTAAACAAGATATTGCAAAAAAGTTTGGGATGTTTAGAGATACAGTCGGTGTCTTAAATAAGCAGTACAATATTGCTCCCACATTAAATATAGCTATCTATACCAATACTAAAATTTATACGTATGCACACTTTGGACTGATACCCTCTTGGGCGAAAGATCGTTCTAGTATGCAAATTAACGCGCGAAGTGAAACGGTATTTGAAAAAAGTAGTTTCAAAGAAGCCTATAAGCAAAGAAGATGTCTCATTCCCCTCAATGGTTACTTTGAATGGAAAAAAGATGCCGTGAGTAAAAAAAGCAAAGCTCATTTCATAGTATCTTTTTGTGGAGATTACTTTGTATTTGCGGGTATTTATGAATCGTGGTATGACAATAAACTGGGAAAAGCTATACTAACATGCGCGTTACTTACTACAGAGCCCAATGAAAAGATAGCAAGTCTTCATGATCGTATGCCTGTTATTCTTGAATCACATCAATGGGAGTTGTGGCTTGATCATAAAAGTAGCTATAG
>NZ_JBLHOE010000117.1:0-4238 GCF_047622445.1 Sulfurimonas sp. | reverse complement strand
AAAACGTATGCCAATAATACAAGTACAACAACTAGTAATAATCAACTACACATAGAAAGAATGTCTTTAGATTATAATTTTAATGATAACTACATTTTTACACTAGGTAAGTATTATTCACCAATTGGTTTTTGGAACCTACTACCTATCAATGTGCTTCGTGAAACAACTTCAAATCCTATAAGTACAAAAATCATCTTTCCTACATACACCACCGGTATACTTAGTTCTTACTCATCTTTTGACAGTGGTGGTTTAAAATTAGATTTAATGTTGCAAAACAATGAAGACCTGGATGATGATTATAATAACTATAAAATTGATAAGCATTATGCAATTGGTTCATCTTATGAAAAAAATGACTTTACACTAAAGCTTAACACTGGATTTTTTCATAAAATAGATAATCAAATTATCCATGATGAACTATATTATTTACTCCTCTCTACAAAATACGATAAAGATAAGTATCAATTCCTTACAGAATTTGGGGTGCAAAGATCAACAAAAAATTTCACAACAAGTAAGGCTGGGTACATTCAAGGACTATACCGTTTTGAAGAAAAGCATACAGGTATTTTAAGGCTTGAATCTTATAAGGACAACACCAATTCAATCCAAGAAAACCTTGCAATTTTTGGATACACGTATAGACCTTTATATCCAGTGGCTATCAAATCTGAATTCCAACTACATTCCCAAAGTAACCTCAATCAAGTTTTACTTTCATTATCGGTTTTATTTTAATGAAACTAGCTTTGAAGTCCATTATATGTAGCATATTTTTTAGCACTATTCTTAGCGCATCTGAATATTTTGTAGTCTCCAATACTCATATGAAAAATTTATCAAAAGAGCAGATAAAAGCAATATTTTTAAGAAAAACAACTATAGTCGATAATAAAAAAATCATTCCTATTAATTTGGCCCCAAGAAATGAAATAAGATTAAAATTTGAATCACATGTTTTAAATATGAGCTTTAACCGGTTAAAAGCTTTTTGGACAAAACAGCACTACCTTGGTCACAGACCACCGTTAACTATGAAATCACAAGATAGTATTAAAGCCTTTATTAAAAAAGTAGATGGCTCAATTGGGTATATAGAATCTAGTGCATTAGATAAGGATTTAAAAGTCATATATCGATGGGAAGAGTAAATAACATGTTTAACTTTATCAAAAAATCACTAAGAAATAAACTCCTATCTATTTTTATCATCATTGGCTTTCTTCCTTTTTTAACACTTTTATCATATATACTATTTTTTAGTGAAACGAAAATACTTAGTACTATTATTCTCCAACACTCAAATAGAGCAAAAAATGTAACACAAGATATTCATAATGACATCACTTCTCTCATGAAAGAGGTACATTTTTTAAGCACACTCGATTTAATGGATGACCTTATAGTTGAAGATATAGACAAAAGAGTTTCACGTCTTTTAATACAAAAATCCAAAGATTTAAACATCCATGCTGAGTTTATGGTTATCAGTCAAGATTCTATAGTCATAGCTTCTTCAAATAAAGAAATAATACACCACAAGAAAGAGTTACATATTCCTATCAATCTTGATGAAGGTATGTTTTTGAAAAAAAATCAACTCTATTTCTTTTCAAAAATAACTGCTTCTTTTGATACAGCAAATACATTAGGGGTTTTAATTTTAAAATACAATTTAGAAAATTTAAATTCCTATCTTACGAATCAAGGTAGTATCCATTCATATATTATTAATTCAAAGAACAAGTTTAGCATTGGTAAAAAGATCTCACTTGATATTACCTATAATCATAATGTAAAGCATATTATAAATGATTCCTATGTCATCGTTTACGAAGAATTACCTTCTGTCCTTAATGATTTCAATATTATCTATGCTGTGGATAAAAATATAGCTTTAGAGTTTTTATATGATTTTATTACCTTTATGTTTTATATCTCAATAATTATTTTTCTAGTAATTATCTATACTTCTATAAAACTATCCAGAGACATAGTAAAGCCTATAGAAGAACTTACTACTATAACAGATAATATAACTACTACAAATGACTACAAAAAAAGACTAACAACGACATCACAAGATGAAATAGCTACTCTCGCTCGTTCATTTAATGCAATGCTCAAAACTACGTCATCAGCATTAACTGATTTAGAAAAAGAAAATAAATTAAGACTGCAAAGATTTACACAACTCATAAGTATATTTAATACCATTATTCAAACAAAAAGCGAAGATGAATGTATAGAAATATCTATGGAAGAAATTAGAAAACTTACAAAAAAGAATGATTTATTTTTTCATCAAAATAAAAATATATCAGAGAGTAAAAGAACAACCGACCTTTATGTAACAGACTTTGAAAATGACCAGAAGATATACTTTGGTTCTATTGCATTAATAATTCATGAGTTTAAAGATAAAAATGAGCAAGATTTTTATAAATCAATTGCATCGATGATTTCATTGCAGCTTGATAGAATTAGATCAACCAAAAAAATAATATCAGCTTCAAATGCAAAATCTTCTTTTATTTCCAATATGTCACATGAACTAAGAACACCTCTCAATGCTATAATGGGTTCAACACAATACATGATTACATACGAATCTCTCAGTGATGATCAATTAGATACAGTTTCTACCATAGAATCGTCTGCACAGTACTTGTTAAATATGATAAATGAAATATTAGATATTGCTAAAATTGAAGCTGGAAAAATGGAAGTCTATGTTCAAAAAGTTGATATCGCGAAACTATTTGAAAACATCAAAGATATACTAGATCCTTTAGCTTTAGATAAAGACTTAAAACTTAGCTTTCATTCTGATAATCTCAAAAGTACCTATTTTGAAACAGATCCAAAAATATTTCAACAAATTATGATAAATTTAATCTCTAATTCAATTAAATTTACTCAAAAGGGAAGTATTTCCATTAATGTTGAAGATATAGGAGGACATTTTTGTATTTATGTCAAAGACACTGGAATTGGTATATCAAAAAATAATATAAAAGAGCTTTTTAATGATTTTACTCAAATTGACAACACAATGCAAATTCAAAATAAGGGTACAGGACTAGGATTATCTTTTAGTCAAAAAATGGCAAAACTACTTAATGGTACTATTATTTTAAAAAGTGATGGTATCGGACATGGTACAATATGTACATTTAGTTTGTCAAAAAAAGGAAGTTCATGAATCTTTTAATAGTCGAAGATGATATCTTAACCGCAAAACAATTGTTAAAACTTTTAAAAGCTGAAAAGTACAGTAGCGATATAGCATACAGTTATACGCAAGCAAAAGAATATATTGATAAAAATAATTATGCTCTTGTTTTACTTGACTGGAACCTAGGTGATGGAGATGGTCTAACACTTTTAAAAGAGATGCGAAATGCTGAAATAGCCACTCCAGCATTAATGCTATCTGCAAACTCAGAAATTGATGATAGGGTTAAAGTTCTTGATGCTGGTGCTGATGATTATTTATGTAAACCATACTCAAACATTGAACTATTGGCTCGAATTAGAGTTTTGCTAAGAAAGGGCTCTCAAGAAAAAACTTCACTCATTACAATAGGAGACGTAACACTAGACATTGTAAAACATGAAGTATTTGTAAAAAACAATTTAATCAACCTAACCCTCGCAGAATTTGACCTGCTAGAGCTTTTTATGAAAAATAAAAATATTGTTTTGTCTCGCTTTCAATTAAGTGAACATATTAATAAAGATAATTATTCCATAAAACACAGTAATATCGTAGATGTACATATAAAAAATTTAAGAAAAAAGTTAAATATCAAAGACTTTATACTTAACATACGAGGAATTGGATACAAAATTAACCAATCTTCATAAAATCTTCATTTTAGTGTTTTAGTATTACATTATACTAAATGAAGGATCATGAAATGAAGAAGTTATTACTCGCATTTGTGCTTTTAAGTACATTACTCTATTCTAATATTGTAGCTGCAGAACAAGAAGCAGTTGAAATAAGCTATGAGAAGGAAGCTAAAGCCATAGCAAAGGCAGAAAGAAAAGCTAAGAGAAAAGAAGTTAAAGCCAAAGCAAAGGCAGAGAGAAAAGCTAAAAGAAAAGCAGAGAGACTAGACAAAGACGATGACAAAGACGATGACAAAGACGATGATAAAGACGATGACAAAGACGATGATAAAGACGATGATAAAGACGATGATAAAGACGATGATAAAGAC
>NZ_JBLHOE010000116.1:0-4422 GCF_047622445.1 Sulfurimonas sp. | reverse complement strand
GCATCTTTTGTCCAAATTTATGTAGGTATGGGTGCAAAACGAGTGCACGAACTTTTTGAAGCTGCAAAAAATAATTCACCATCAATCATTTTTATCGATGAAATAGATGCAGTTGGTAAAAAACGTGATGGACAAAGAAACGACGAACGAGAAGCTACGCTCAATCAACTTCTAACAGAAATGGATGGCTTTGAAGGTTCTAGTGGCGTTATAGTTGTTGCAGCAACAAATAAAGTAGATGTTCTTGATTCAGCACTTCTTCGTGCAGGAAGATTTGATAGAAGAGTTTTTGTTGAACTTCCAACAAAGAGAGAACGACAGTCCATACTTTCAAAGTACCTTATAAAAGTACCTAATGAAGTTGATATTAAAGTTATTGCAAGTATGACAGTTGGATTTAATGGTGCCTCATTAGCTGCACTTGTAAATGAAGCAGCACTTTTAGCTTTACGTCAACACGATTTTCATGTGACAATAGAACACTTTCATAATGTTAAAGACAAAGTTATGTTTGGTAAGAAAAAATTACATATATTAAGTGATGAGCAAAAACAATATCGAGTTCGATATCAAGCTGGAAAAGTTGTAAGTGCTACACATTTTGATTTTACTTTTGATAAACTTATGTTATCTAGTGAAAAGCTTACTCCTTCAACGAATGAACCTATGATTCAGTATGAATTAGAATCTCGTGTAAAAATGCTTCTTGCTGGTATGGTAGCTTGTGAAATTAAGTTTGGTGAACATGCTAGTAGTGCTAAAGGTGATTTAGACGAAGCTAAAGAACTTATAGCAAATATGCTAAATGAATACGGCATGGGAAGTTCACTTATAAAAACAGATAATGAAGATGAACTAGTAATGGATAGACTTTATGATGAGTGCAAAGAATTGATTAATGCTATGAGTGAAGTGATGGAAAAAGTTGAGAAAGTTTTACATGAGAGAGAGAGTATATCTAAAGATGAAGTACTAAAATATATTAATGAAGTTGTATTATACTAAAACAAGAATAAAAAAATATTGTAACCTTTTATTTATATCACATATTTTCTTAAAAGTTATTTCATGTTAAACGGCTTTAACCCCTCTGTAGATAGAGTAAAGACATTTTAAAAGTCTTTTATATATTTAAATTCTAATCTAATATTTTCGTTATATCATAATTTTTAATGTATGTATTAAATATTTCACCTAAAGTTATTTAGAATAGATGTATTCCAAGTGAAAGATATTTTAAAGTTAGTTGATGATGCTTTATATAAATCAAAAAATACGGGAAGAAACAAAATGACAAATGTAGAAAGATCATAACTATATTTTATATAATGTTAGGTATTTCTAAAGTATAATGCATATTAAATTTCACTAAAGGCTTTGAATGTTAATCCCTTTTTATATTGTAGTGCTTTGTAAGGAATATTATTGAAATTTTATAGTGGTTTTTCACTTTGTAAAGAAAAAAATTTATTTGAAGCATATATAAAAATATCTGAATATACAGTATGTGGATTTAGTTATGGTGCAATTAAAGCATTTAAACATGTGAAGCAAGAACTTGATAATTCTAACAGAGTAGATACTTTACAGCTTTTTTCACCTGCTTTTTTTCAAACAAAATCAGATAAATTTAAAAGATTACAAACTCTTTCCTATACAAAACACAAAGAAAAATACCTATCTGAGTTTATTAATGGATGTTTTTATCCATATAAACATAAAAACATACAACACTCACAAACATCCTTAGCTGAGTTAGAAGAGTTGTTGTACTATGAATGGAATCTTGATGAGTTAAAATACTTAGAAGATAAAGGTGTAAGGATAGAAGTATACCTTGGTGGTGAAGATAAGATTATTGATCTCTCATCAGCACAAGAATTATTTTTAGAAGTAGCAACTGTAACATATATAAAAAGTGCAAATCATTTTTTACAAATAAATTAAGGGAAGAAAATTGGCAGAAATTAAAATAGGTGTAATTACAGCAAGTGACAGAGCAAGTAAAGGGATATATGAAGATATCTCAGGTGTTGCAATTCAAGATACGATGAAAGACTACTTAACAAGTGAATTTGAGATTGTATACAGATGTATACCTGATGAGCAAGATATACTTGAATCTACAATGAAAGAACTATGTGATGAAGCAGGGTGCTGTTTAGTTGTTACAACAGGTGGAACAGGTCCAGCAGTTCGTGATGTTACTCCTGAGGCAACAGAAAATGTTTGTGAGAAGATGATGCCAGGTTTTGGTGAATTAATGCGTCAGGTAAGTTTACAGTATGTACCTACGGCTATTTTATCCCGTCAAACTGCTGGAATTCGAGGGAAGAGTTTAATTATTAATCTTCCTGGAAAACCAAAGTCTATTCGTGAATGCTTAGATGCAGTGTTTCCCGCGGTTCCATATTGTATCGACTTAATTGAAGGTCCATTTATCCAAACAAATGAAGACGTAATTAAAGTATTTAGACCCAAGCAAAAATAAATAAGATGGACAAGAACATGATGGAAAAAGCACAATCTCTACAGGCAATAGAAGCGTATGAGCTAGTAACACAACTACAAACTTATTTTGCAGATAGACTCAATAAAGTAAGTGCAGAATTTGGTAGTGCTCAAGATTTTGAAGAAGTTTTTTGGGTAAGAGATGAAGGTAAGCATGGAGGTGGTTCACGCCTTGAAGCTAGAGATGAGACACTTTTTAATCGTGGATCTGTTAATGTTTCTCAGATTCAATATGATGACATGCCCGAGAAAAAACTAGGCTCAGCTACTGCCATCTCAACTATCATTCACCCAAATAACCCTCATGTACCTTCCATGCATATGCATATATCTTGGACAGAGATGCGAGATGGGAAAGGGTACTGGCGTGTTATGGCTGATTTGAATCCATCTATAGTTAATGAAGAAGCTAAAGGTGTTTTTACAGCAACTCTAAAAAGTGAAGCAGCAGAGCATGCTGCAAGTGGTATTGCTTCAGGAAATAAATACTTTAATATTCCAGCTTTAGGTCGTACTCGAGGCGTGAGTCATTTTTATCTCGAAGGTTTTAATACAGGAGATTTCCAAGCAGACAAGGCTTTTGCGAAAAATATGGGCACTAAAGTTATTGATGCATATATAAAAATCATTACAAATGCTATGCAAAAGAACCCTACATTTACTAAAGAAGAAAAAGCAGAACAGTTAGCATATCATACACTTTACCTTTTTCAAGTTCTGACACTAGATCGTGGAACCACTTCGGGTTTACTTGTTCATAGCCAAAATGATGTTGGGATTATGGGTTCTATTCCTTCTCATGTAAACAGAGAATTATTAACATCGTGGATTGATAAAATGCCTGCACCTCAAGAAAAGCTAGTTCAGGCTTTACTTGATGCATTACCGCATGAGATGCCAACTCCTGTTGAAGTAGATACTAAAAAGAAACTAGCTCAAGCTGTACGTGGGCATTATAAACAATATCCTGAAGCTTTAAGTATGCAGGCATCGGGTGAAATAATCCCTCCAACAGTGGATAACCATTCTTAGTAGTATATAAAATTTACTTATTTACTGAACTATTGCTATAATAAGTAAATTTTATTACAAGGGAGTTGTATGAAAAAAATAGCACTTTTAGTATCGTTAGTATTTAGCTTAGGTCTTAATGCTGAAGTAGTAAGTCCAGATACGGTAAAAACTGCAGTAGTTGCAGATGTATTAGAAAACGGTAAAAATGAAATTAAAAGACAAGTTTATTCGCAAGATGGAAGTCTTGAATCGTATACTATTGCTAAAACTAACCTTGCCAAAGGTACATATACAGAATACTACCATAATGGTATTTTAAAAAAATTTACGATTGTAAATTAAAGTATGCTTCTGAAGTTTACTTGCAACTTATGTTGTAAGTAAACTTTTTTTATTCAAAATCTGTTTTTATATCAATTTCATAATTTCTCAAAAAGTCAATTAAATCTGATGTGTCAAATTGATAAAAGTTTTCAATAAAAATCTTCTTTAAAAAGCCTTTTTGGGAACCTTCAGCTTTTTTGAGCATAGCCCCATATTTGCCTTTCTTCTCAGTAATAGCTTCAACTATAGCAGTATCAATCTTTATCCTTTGAAATATATCATCAAACTCAGCATCAAAAAGAATATCTAACAGAGAAAACATTCCTGTCATAAATGCGCTATCTTTATCTATTTGATTCGCCATTGATTCCATATGTTCAGCTCTATCTAATGCCATTTCTAAAAGAGACTCATTTATAAATCTTTTACTATTCTCAGCATAAAGGTACATAAGTAACCATCGTGTCAACTTTTCTCTACCCAGTAATGTTATTACTTGAATAACAGATGACACCTCTTCATCTAATTGCTGATTATGATTGATATATCGAATGAGATTAAAAGATAATTCTG
>NZ_JBLHOE010000115.1:0-4549 GCF_047622445.1 Sulfurimonas sp. | reverse complement strand
ATACAACTCTCACAATAGATGGAAAATTTACTACAGTACGAAAACTCCCCTTATTTATTACAACACAAAGATAATCCAGTGCATTGGTTTGGATGGTCGGATGATGCTTTTATAAAAGCAAAGCAAGAGTATAAACCCATATTTTTATCTATAGGATACTCTAGTTGTCATTGGTGTCACGTTATGGAAAAAGAAGTCTTTGAAAATAAAGATATTGCGAAATATTTAAATGATAATTTTATATGTATCAAAGTTGATAAGGAAGAGAGACCAGACATCGATCAGTATTATCAAAATATTCATGAAGTTTTGACTAAAAAAGCAGGTGGATGGCCCACTTCTATTTTTTTAACCCCAGATAATAAACCATTTTATGCTGCTACATACATACCACCTGAACCAAAGTACAATATTGTTGGCTTTATGCAATTGATACAAATAATATCTCCGGCAATACAACAAAAAGATTCAAAATTGTTTCAAAGCGTCCAAGAGATACAAAAATCTTTAGATGTTAAACAAAAAATCTCTCAAAGAACTAACTTATCTACCGATACAATTGATTTATTTATAACACAATCAAAAAATAATTTTGAACCTACTTATGGTGGCTTTACACTTGCACCAAAGTTTCCACAAGTAGCAACTCTTAAAGCATTAATTCATAGTTACCAAATCAATAAAGATGAAGAATTGGCTTCAATTATTACACATACTTTAGATAATATGGCAGCAGGTGGTTTATATGATCTCGTAGATGGAGGCTTTTGTCGTTATAGCGTAGATAGCGAATGGCTAACTCCTCATTTTGAGAAAATGACCTATGATAATGGTTTATTGTGTGAATTATATTTGTTGGCATTTAGTGTGTTTGATAATGAAGATTATTTTATTATCTCTAAAGATATAGCAAACTTTATGATTAAGTTTATGATGCAAGAGAATCTTTTTTATTCTGCTAGTGATGCTGATACTGAGGGTAGTGAAGGAAAATATTTTGTGTACACAAGAATTGACGTTTTAGAAGCTTTGAGAGAATCTGGGTTCGCTGAACTAGAAGCTAAAAAAAAGTTGATGCGTTTAAGTGTATCCCCTGGTGGAAATTTTGATAAAAAAAATATTTTACATTTTATTGAAATACAAAGACCAAAATGGTTTGAAAATATTCGACCTACTTTACAAACGATTCGTGAGCATAGAATCTATCCTTTTATAGATAAGAAAATACAAACATCTTGGAATGCAATGATGATACGTTCTTTATTTAAATTAGCCATATACGATGAGAAATATTTAGATATTGCAATAAAGTCGATTGATACTCTATTGAAAAAAATGTTAAATGAAACAGAACTTATGCACTCTGGAGTCTTAGAAAATAATCCTAAAATAAAAGCATTTTTAGAGGATTATGCATATTTAGGTTTAGCTCTTATATCTGCATATGAAGTTACATCGAATGTGAAATATTTAAATGTAGCTCAAGATGTAACAAACCGAGCATTAGAGTTATTTTATGTTGATGGCTTGTGGTATTTTAGTCGAGGTCAGTTTGAAGTAGAGGCGGAAGCTAGTGATAGTTCATATCCAAGTTCTGTTGGTGCGATGATTGAACTGTTATTAGACTTAGGAAGTATAGTCAATGAAAAATATCGTGAAAAAGCCTTTACAACATTAGAAGTATATGCAGGTGAAATAAAACAAGCACCAATTAGATATTCTTACATTCTAAATCAAGTACAGAGATATATAAATGAAGACAAAATTGTTAAGCTTCCTTTTCAAACAGATATAAAAAATGTAAGAAAATTATTGCAATATCCATATGTTAGTATTAAATACACTACAGAAAATATATTTACTTTATGTGATAATCATAGTTGTTTTAAAAGTTCAAATTCGCTGGAAGATTTGTTTTGAACTTAATCTTCACAATATAAAAACTATTCTTGCTCAAAAAGAGTAGTACTTAAGTATCTTTCACCAGTATCACATAAAATTGTCACAAGTGTTTTGCCTTGAAATTTAGGACGAGACGCTACTTGCATAGTTGCCCAAACATTAGCACCAGCTGAGATTCCAACTAGAAAGCCCTCTTTTTTTGCCAACATTCTTGCCGTTTTAAAGGCATCTTCATTGGAAACTTTAATCACTTCACCATAGATTTCAGTATCTAATATCCCTGGAATAAAACCAGCACCGATTCCTTGGATTTTATGTGGACTCGCTACTTCACCGGATAAAATAGCTGAAGCCTCTGGTTCCACTGCAAAAATAGCAATATTTGAAATATGCTCTTTAAGTACTTTTGAAGTACCTGTAATAGTTCCACCAGTTCCAACTGCAGCTACAAAAGCGTCTAATTGTTTGTCAGTATCTTCTAAAATCTCTACAGCTGTTGTAAGTCTATGAATCTCAGGATTCGATGGGTTTTCAAACTGTTGTAAAATGATACTGTCATGTGTTAAGGCTTGAATCTCTTCAGCTTTACTTATTGCACCTGCCATACCTTTAGCTGCGGGTGTTAAAACAAGTTGGGCACCCAAAGCTTTAAGAAGGTTTCTTCTTTCAATACTCATAGAGTCAGGCATTGTTAATACAAGTTTTAAGTTTTGTGCTGCACAAATAGATGCTAGTGCAATTCCTGTATTTCCACTTGTTGGCTCAATAATAGTCGTACTTTGAGTAACCTTTCCAGATTCCATTGCACGACGAATCATATTAAAACCTATTCTATCTTTAACTGAAGATGTAGGATTCATAAATTCACATTTACCTAAAATTGTAGCTCCAGTTAATTCGGATGGAGTATTAAGTCTTACTAAGGGAGTATTTCCAATTAGTTCGGTTATATTCTTCGCTATTTTCATTTCTTTACCTTTTTTATATTGTATTTTATGATGGGTGAAAATGCTTTCGTTCCCACTTTTACTTTTTTACCAACGTTCAGTTCTTTACGTTCATCTGCACTCAAGACTACTTCAACAAGCTGTTGTCCAATAGCAATGAGAGCTATCCAAATTACATCTACCTGTGTAATATCTATAACTTCCCCCTCAAAAGAAAACTTCTGTGAGCCTACACGTTTCACAAGTGCATCTTGTGGGTTACCATCGCTTATAATTTTTCCATTTTCTAAGACTATCACTCTTTGTGCAAGTTTATATATCTCAGCTGGATCATGGGAGACCATAATAGTCGTTGTCCCAAACTCTTTATGTAAAGCTAAAATTTCATTTTGAAGTTTTCTTCTCATAGTAGGGTCAAGTGCGGATAAAGGTTCGTCCATCAAGAGTAATTTTGGTCTATTCATCATAGCCCGACATAAACTTACTCTTTGTTTTTGCCCACCACTAAGTGTGCTTGGCTTTCTTTTTCTTAACTGGGTTAATTCAGTCAGTTCTAAAAGTTTACTTGCGAGTTTTTTATCTTTGTTTACATACAAAAGATTCTTTTGAACACTCATATTTTCAAACAAGGCATAATCTTGAAATACAAAACCGATTCCACGTTCTTGAACTCTCAACATAGTATCTTCACCTTGCCACACTTCTTCACCGACTTTTATCTCTCCTGAAGATTCTTCAAGGCCTGCAAGAACTCTCAGTAATGTTGTTTTTCCGCTTCCGCTTAAACCACTTATAGCAAGGAACTGACCCTCTTTTATTCCAAAATTAACATCTAAGTCCATAAGACCGTTTGTGCCATGGAGTTTCTTTTTTATATCGATATGTATCATTTACTAAAACCTCCAATACGCTTAGAACTGTTAAACATATAGACTGCTAAAAGTATGATAAAACTTATTAAAACCATAAGTGCACTATAAATATGAGCACCTTCATAATCCATCATCTCTACCATCTCATAAATGGCAATAGAAGCAACTTTAGTTTCTGATTCTATACTTCCACCCACCATCAAAACAACACCAAATTCGCCAACAGTATGCGCAAAAGTAATGATGATTGCAGTCAGCACTGCAGGCTTCATATTTGGAAGTACTACTTGAAGGAGCGTTTGCATTTGACTTTTTCCTGCAATATAGGAAGCTTCAATCATATTTTTATTTATAGATTCAAAACCCCCTTGAAGAGGCTGCACCATAAAAGGCAAAGAATAAAAACAACTCGCAATGACTAAAGATGTAAAGTTAAAAACTAAAGATATGCCAAATATATTTTCAAAAAAAGAACCTAGTGGTGAATTATGAGAAAGTGAAACCAGTATGTAAAAGCCTAAAACTGAGGGAGGTAGAACTATGGGTAAAGCAGTGATGGCTTCAAGAAAAGGTTTTATTTTTGAATTTGTTTGGGATAAAAACCAAGCAAGTGGCAGTGAAATAACAAACAGTATGAGAGTCGTTAATCCAGCAAGTTTAAAAGATAAAATAAAAGGAGTATAATCAAGTGAAGCGAAAAATTCTATCATGATATAATCTCTGATATAGATAACTCACTAGCTTTTAAAAGTGCTAAGACTACATCTCCAACAGCTAAATTCATTTGTTGAGATACTTCAAGTGTAATTAAAGATTCAAATTCATTTC
>NZ_JBLHOE010000114.1:0-4868 GCF_047622445.1 Sulfurimonas sp. | reverse complement strand
TGCAACGTTTAGTTTACCACCATCGAACCATTTTACGAACGGTGCTTTACTCTCATCTAATACATTTGTGAATGGCTCTATCCAATCTAATTTTTCTTTTGCGTAATCGCCCCAGAATCCCTCATAGTTCTCTACTGCTTTCTTCTGTAGTGCATTGTACTCATCCATACTTCCTATTCTTGCTGTTGATGCGAACTCCGGATTCGGTTGGTATATTGGTTTTTTTACTTCTGTGCTCATTTTACTTCCCCTTAGTTTATTAATTCCAAAAATTATATCTTATGAAAATATATTTTTCCTTAAAAAAAATCTATATATTGGATCATAAATTACAATATAAATTCAATTGCTAACAAGTACCTTTATTTTGATATACTAACTCTATGCAAATAAAATCACTTTTCATATCAGCACAAGAGATTAATGCGGGTACATTACTTATATCTATGGGGATGATGGAAATACTTAAACGTAACCTTCATCGTGTGGCATTCTTTCGTCCAATAATCTATGACAAAAGCAAACGAGATGGAGACATTGATTTTATTTTACAACGTTATGATCTAGATTTAGAGTACGAAGATGCATACGGTTTCGATACTGATTATGTTGAAAATATGATAGCTTCACATAAAACAAATACTTTAATTAATCAAATCATTACAAAATTTAAAAAACTAGAACATGATTACGACTTTGTCTTATGTGAAGGAATTAGGCGATCCTTTTTAAGTACAAATATAAATTATGATTTAAATATTAAAATTGCTCAAAACTTTGGTTCACCCTATATAAACATTATAAATGCAAAAGAAGATAACCCAAAAGAAATATATGAAAGTATTCAAATTGAGGATGAAAACATTAGAGCGCAAGGATGTATACATTTTGCGACCTTTGTAAATCGTCTTGATGAAAATAAATACACTGCTTTAGAAAAAAAACTACAAGGAGATATATGTGAAAAAGGAACATATCTATTAGCTGAAGTAGATGAACTTAGCCTTATCAGTATTCGTGACATCATTGAATCACTTGATGCGAAAGAGGTACTTATTTCACCGCAAGACTATACACGAAGCATAAAAAACATAAAAGTTGGGGCACTTAGTTTAGACAATTTTTTAGATCATATTGAAGATGGAGATTTAGTAATAGTTCCAGCTGATAGATCAGATATAATTCTTGGTATTTTAGGTGCTATCTATTCAAATAACTATCGTAACCCATCAGCCATAGTTTTTCCTTTAAATATGAAAATGCATCCCAATATCGAAAAACTTGTTTTAGGACTAGAGCAATTTAGCATACCGCTCATCTCAGTTACAACAGACACATATACAACCGCTAAAAATATATCTCGTGTTCATTCTCGCATACGTGTAAATAGTGATAGAAAGATAGCATTAGCGTTAGGTTTATTTAACTCAAGTGTAAATATCGCATATATAGAAAACAAGATTGCAGACTCTATCAATGAGATTATGACACCATTAATGTTTGAATACAAACTCTTTGAACTCGCACGTTCAAACAAAAAAAGAATCGTATTACCAGAAGCAGTAGATGAAAGAATCTTAAGAGCTGCAGAAATTATTTTACTTAGAGATGTTGCAGATATCATTTTACTTGGGTCTGAAGAAGAACTTCGAGAAAACTATCTACGTTTAGGACTTGACCTTTCTAAAGCAACAATCATAGACCATAGAAACTCTGCTTACATACAAGAGTTCTCCCATACATTGTATGAATTACGTAAAGAAAAAGGTCTCAGTTATCAAGTCGCGGAAGATACTATTGCAAATATCAATTACTTTGCTACGATGATGGTACAGCTTGGTTATGCTGATGGAATGGTAAGTGGTGCTATCGGTTCTACTAGTGAAACAATTCGCCCAGCCTTACAAATCATAAAAACTACACCTGAGACTTCTATTGTGTCGAGTGTATTTTTTATGTGTTTAGCCACAAAAGTTTTAGTCTATGGAGACTGTGCTGTAAATCAAGATCCAAATGCCCAAGAATTAGCTCAAATTGCTCTCTCTTCTGCACAAACAGCAAAAGCTTTTGGGATAGAGCCAAAAGTTGCAATGCTTTCTTACTCAACTGGAGAAAGTGCTAAAGGTATTGATGTCGATAAAGTTAAAGAGGCTACTAAAATTGTACGGGAAAAAGATAAGGAGCTCTTAGTCGAAGGCCCTATCCAATATGATGCAGCAGTAAATCAGCATGTTTCTTCAAAAAAATTACCAAATTCAAAAATCGCAGGAAATGCAAGTGTACTTGTATTTCCAGATTTAAATACTGGGAACAATACATATAAAGCAGTACAACGGTCTAGTGGTGCTGTTGCCATTGGGCCGATTTTACAAGGTTTAAATAAACCTATCAATGATTTAAGTCGTGGATGCTTAGTTCCGGATATCGTAAATACTATTGCGATTACAGCAATCCAAGCAGGAGAAAATGAGTGCAAATTGCAGTAATTAACTCAGGAAGTTCTTCTTTAAAATGTAAGCTCTTTAATATGCAAACAAAAGAGGTATTGTATTCTGTACTTATTGAAAACATAGGAGAAATTGGTGCGGAGTTTAAAAATCATCATGATGCTCTAGAAAGTATAGATATTGACTTTTGCTCTTTGGATGTCATAGGTCATCGTGTAGTTCATGGTGGAGAATTTTTCAGTGAGGCAACACTCATTGATAATAACGTAATTGCCAGAATTAAAGAACTAATTCCTCTTGCACCCCTTCACAATTTTTCAAATTTAGAAGGGATTATCATTGCTCGTACAAAAGCGCCCAACATTCCTCATATAGCAGTATTTGACACAGCATTTCATACTAACATGCCAAAAGAAGCCTACTTATATGCACTTAACAAAGATATGTATGAAAAGCACCATATAAGAAGATATGGGTTTCATGGGACTTCACATTCCTATGTCTCTAAAAAAGCGGCAAAGATTTTAAAAAAAGATATAAATAGACTCAATCTCATTACACTTCACCTTGGAAATGGCGCCAGTATCTGTGCAATAAAAAATGGAAAAAGTATAGATACTTCTATGGGTTTCACGCCATTAGAAGGTCTTGTTATGGGAACAAGATGTGGAGATATTGATCCTAGTATAGCTTTGTACATGCAAAGAGAATTAGGGATGAATGTTGATGAAGTGGATAAGGAGCTCAATAAGAACTCTGGACTTCAAGGAATATGTAATGAAAATGATGTCAGAAAAATTCTTAATAACTCTAATGAATCATCCGAATTAGCACTCAAGATAATGATTAGACGTATTCAAAAATATATTGGTTCGTATATGGTACTTTTAGAAACAGTAGATGCAGTTGTCTTTGCCGGTGGCATTGGTGAAAATTCACAGTATATACGAGAAAAAATATTTGATAATGCTTTAATAAAAAAATTAGACTCTATAGTGATTGAGACTAATGAAGAGTTAGAAATCGCCACACAATGTATGAATGTTCATTCTATAGTAATTTCTAGCTCTTAATATTTTTTATTTTGCTATCGAATATCTTTTTCTTTTTTCCCAAATACTTTTTCGTGAAATTCCAAGCTTTTTTGATAACTCAGTATCATTAAATGTGTTCTGATACGTTCGAATAATATGTTTAAAATAACCTTCTATTTCTAAGATAGTATCATTCTCCAAAACAGTTTGATTTGTTTCTAACTCTAGTACAGAAAAATCGACTATCTCCGTTCTAGTCATGTTTGCAATAATAAACTCTTTACCTACAATGTATTCAAAAAAATCTTTTCTTCTAGTGCCATTGAGCATATGGAAATCACTAATATACACTAAAGTATTTACCGGATATTTTTTTATCTCTTTCATAGCCCCGGAATCTTTAAGACTGACAAAATGGAGTACTACATCTCGCTCTTTTGCATATCTATAGACAAAAGCATCAATATTTTTCTGTATGTTTGAAGAAATAAATAAAGGAAACTTTATCTCGCTTTGCATAGTACTCTCTTCTACATCCAGAAATGAATGTGATAAATATTTTTCATAACTATCATTTTGTACCTTCAACATTTTATATTCAATTTGATGCTCTATTTTATTTACCAATTGATCAATCATAAATGGTTTTAAAATGTAGTCAGAAGCCCCATTATTTAATATATTGGATATAGTATCATTACTAATATATGAGGCTAATAGAATTATGATTGAGTCTTTATAGTTTTCTTTTATGAAGCGACAATTTGATTCATCAACTGATGTAGACAATAAGACTACATCATAGTGCGCTTCAAGAGATATATCTTCTGACTTTATACACATACTACAAGAGTATCCAATATCTACCAATTTTTGAGCAATACTATGTGAAAGATAAATTTCATTTTCTATGATTAATATATTCACAACTATTTCTTTTACCTACGCATCATGGTGATAATGTTTTAGTCCACTTTTATAGTTTTCATACATTTTTTTCACTGTATAATCACCCTTATAAAGCTTAAGGAATTCTCGTATAAAATTAATTGGATACTCAGTAATTTCACCATGACCTAATTTCACATACTCTCGTAATGTATCATACATAGCATTATAGGTTAGGATATCTTCTTTTTTTAATCGCTCTAAGTTTTCTTGTGCTTCTATTAACGAAGCGTCATTAAACTCTCCACGCTCGTTAATATTTTTTCTTTGTTTTACATACTCTCTTAGATCTTTTTTATCATATATGTAATCTGTAAATATTTCTATAAGTGACATTTATTTACCTACCATACCAGCGATAATAGCAACAATCGAAGGATCTTCTAGTGTTGATATATCTTGAGTAATCTCTTCACCTTTTGCGATTGAGCGAAGGATA
>NZ_JBLHOE010000113.1:0-4906 GCF_047622445.1 Sulfurimonas sp. | reverse complement strand
TATGCTTCCGCACCACCAGTGAAACTTGCTTTATCATTTATCCAAAGAACCTTCATGACTTATCCTTTATTTCAGTAGTAGAAATATTGTTTTTAGTATAGAGAGAGTGACAATATTTTGTATCGATATTTGGGTTATATTTACCTAGCCCACCTTCATATGTAATATTGTTAGATGGTCTTGTTTCAATGATTTTATGTAGTAACGGAAACATCTTGAACTCCTTATTTTTAGTACTATAGACTAAGTGATTGCAAATGCATTGCATTATGCACATAAATGTTTAAGCTCTTGTATACATTCTCTTGAGCGCTTTGTTACAATACTTTTAAACAACTCCATACTTTTTTCTGAAGTATCCATAATGCGTAATGTAAACTTTTGTGTTTGCCCATTAAATTTAGAATAAATGAACTTTACAAGTAATGTATATTGTTGTTCATCTTTATTTATTAAAAGACGTAATGTATTGTTATCAATAGCTAACTGTGAAATATCTCCACAACCATATATTTCATTAAATGAAACAGCAGAAAGATTAATGTCAGCTTTACTATCTAGTGAAACAAGTTGTGCTGAGAGTTGCTCTTTAAGCTCTACTGTAAGTGAAGCAGCATGTATACTGTTATATTGCATAACAACTAGGTTTGTTAATGTAACTCTATTTAAGATAAAATCAATATTTTCTACATCAGCACTCATATGAAAACCATATTTTTTTATTTCTATAAGTGTTTGCTCATTATTGTTCATTGCAGCAAGTTGCATAGCATCTGTTTCAAAAGTATATAAACCTTCTTTTGCGTTTACCAAAGTTGCTTTATAGTTTACTTTCATACCACAATAGTGGTTGACAAGATTTACTTCACAATTTCCTTGCTCCACTATCGTAAGTAGTTTTTTTGAAATTGTATGGAAGTATGCTGTTGTAGCGTCATTAGCAGCTGTTAAGTTTTCAGCACTTTCTATGGCATAAATAATTGAATATATATCATCATCATTCTTTGTTAATGAGATTATTTCACATTTTAGTTGAGATGTTACATCAACTTTTTTTATGTCTTCATATGATTTTATCATTCTATCTATAATGATATCTAGGTGTGCCTCTGGTGTATAAGGTAAAAGTACTTGTAAAGATTGACTAGAATCATTACAGTAAACAATATCTGATTCTCTAAAAGAGTCTATGATAAAATCTTTTATTTTTTGACTTGTGATTTTTTCTGGAATAATAATGTTTAATGAAGAAACTGGGTAATTATATCTAGTAGCTCTATAAAGCTCTCTAGAATAAGCATTTATAAAATCATGCTTATTTTCTAAGATAGTAATTAAACTCTTTGGTTTTTGATAGTTAAACATTTTACACCTCATATATTTTTTATTCTTACCCTTATGATATATGAGATGAATGCAAATAGATTGCATTCTTGTTTTAAGCGATACGATTAAAGTCGTCTTCGTACCTGACTATGTCATCTTCTTCAAGGTACTCGCCAATTTGTGCCTCAATCATAACTAGTTTAATACGTCCAGGGTTTTCTAGTCTATGCTTTTCACCAGCTGGAATGTAGGTAGATTCATTAGCTTTAAGAAGCTTGATCTCTTCACCGACAGTTACCCTAGCTGTTCCACTTACAATAATCCAATGCTCATTTCGGTGAAAATGCGATTGAAGTGACAAGCGTTTTCCAGGATTGACTACTATTTTTTTTGTTTTATAGGCTGTAGTGTTTTCTAAAACGGTATATGTTCCCCAAGGTCTTGTAACTGTGGCTGGTGTTGTAAGAAGATCGCTTTTACGTTTATGTAACTCATTAACCACTTTCTTAACACCTTGAGAATTTCCTTTAGTCGTAATGAGCAATGCATCAGGAGTGTCAACTATAATTAAATTGTCTACATTAAGGGTTGCAATCATTCTAGTTGAGGAAACGACACAGTTATTATGGGATTCAATAGAGATTAGATCTTGATTATTTGTTTCTAAAAAAGAGTCTTGGCAAATCTCATCAAGAGAGTCAAACGATCCCATATCATTCCATTTTGTAACCAAGGGAACTACCTTAAAGTTGTTGTGTAGTTTTTCCATAAGTGCATTGTCGATACTGACAGACTCTATATCTATAACACTCTTAGCTAAAACTGTACATTCTTTATCTACAAAGATACTCTCTGTAAAAGATTTTTTTATTGAAGCTAGTAGTTGGGGAATTATCTTTTCACATATATGTAAAAAATGAGATACTTTAAAGCAGTAAATTCCACCATTCCATAAGTAGTTTCCATCTTCTAGAAATGATTCGGCTAGTTCTTTGTGAGGCTTTTCTATAAAGGAACATACATTTTGAGCGTTATGTTTAATGTATCCGTAGCCTGTTGCAGGATGTGTAGGTTCGATTCCGACTGCAACGATATTATTATCTTTTGCAAGTTCCACAGCTTGTTTTATCGTTGTTTCGTATTCTTCTTGATTGTCAATGAGATGATCCGCTGGAACAATAGATAAAATTTCATCCTTGTCTGAATTTAATGCAGCCATAATTATTGCGCAAGCACTATTTTTACCAATAGACTCCCAAATAAATGCAGTATGTACACTTTCAATATCTTGAAGCTGATCAAGTACCAAAAATTTTTGTTCAATGTTAGATATGACCATTAGCTTATCACTTAGTGTACAATTACGAAGAACTGTCTTTTGAAATAAGGACGTGTTCGTATTAAATTTAACAAATTGTTTTGGCATTAAAGTACGACTTATAGGCCAGAGTCTTGTCCCACTTCCACCACTTAAAATTACTGTTGTCATTTTTAATCCTTTGTTGTATTGATTTGTAGGTTTCGTACAAATCTTTTATAGTCTCTGAGTACTTCTATATTATTTCTATTTTTTTCAATAATATTTCTTCCTTCAGTCATGTATTTAGTTTGTATACTACGTTTTGATTCTATATTTTTTCTAAGTTGGCTAGAGATTTCACTGCTGTTTGCATTTAAAGATACTGCCAAAAAAGATATTGCTACAATTAGACTACAAGTTTTCATTTATTTAACCTTTATAATGTGATTTTATAGTCGTACTATGCAAATAGTTTGCAGTGTGAGATTTAAACTTCAAAAGAAATTATTCATGTAACGGTTCCATGTATCAAAACCTTCTTTTTAGATTGAATCAGTTAGAATCCAATCCTTAAAACACAAGAAGGAAGTCAAATATGTTAAGTGTACTTTTAGAATTTTCAATGTTCCCAACTTCACCAGATGGAAGAGAAGGTGGTTCTGTATCAAAGCAAGTAAGTAAAATAGTTGATGCAATAGATAAGTCAGGTGTACCTTACCAGTTAACACCAATGGGAACAGTTATAGAAGCTTCGAGTATGAAAGAAGCTCTTAGTATCATCGAACTTGCGTATGAGCAAGTAGGGGACTGTGAGCGAGTGTACTCTTCACTTAAGTTTGACATCCGTCATAACTGTGAAAACAGACTTAAAACAAAAATAGAATCTGTTGAAAAAGTTCTTAACAGAAAAGTAAGTCATTAGATAGATGGTAATTTATATTCATGGATTTGGAAGTAGTGGTGAAGGAGCTAAGGCAAAACTTTTTCGTAAGTACTTTAGAGATAATGGTGTAGGTTTTATCGCACCATCACTTTCTTACATTCCTGAACTAGCTATAAAAACATTAGAAGAATTAGTAGAATCATATAATGGTGAAGTACAACTTATAGGTTCCTCTCTTGGAGGTTTCTACAGTATTTACCTATCTCATAAGTATGATGTAAAAGCAGTGTTGATTAACCCTTCCATTTATCCATATAAAACGTTACCTAAAGTTTTGGGAAATGCTCCTAGTTTTCATGATGAAAGTAGTTTTACTTGGATGCAGTTTCATATAGACAGTTTAAAAAACTATGAAGTTACTTCACCTGTTCAAGAGAATTTTATGCTTTTAACGCAAAAAGGTGATGAGACATTAAACTTTCAAGAAGCCATAGACAAATTACCAAACGCTACTTTAGTTGTAGAAGAGGGTGGAAATCATGGGTATGTTGGGATAGAGAGGCATTTTAAAAGTGTAGAAAGTTTTTTATCTAAATAAAAAACTGTTTAACTACTTTTCTTTTTTCTTTTTTAAAATAAAGTAAAATATACCTGCAATAACTAGAAAGATAAGCATTCTAATGGTTTGTGTTGTTATATCTGTTGTGTCGTTCATAAGTAAACTTCTTGTATTAAATTATACGTAATAATAGCAGATATTGGGCTAGAAAACAAATCTTACTAGCCTAATATATGATTTAGTAATAATAGTTACTTCGATGATTATTTATAACCATTGTATCATTATGATGCCCTCTACGATGAGCTTTACGATGGTGTTTGTTATGATGCTTGTTGTGACGTTTTGTATAATGATGTTGATGTGCTTTATGATGTTTACGTTCACTATAACGACGATTATCATAACGAGGCTCATTATATCTACGTTCATCTACATGTCGAGCTTCTTTTTGTACGTGACGTGGACGTGTATGTACTATCCTTTGTTCATAAGAAACTCTTGTATTGTAGTTATTATCATGATTGTTTACAAGTTGTGAAACTATAACTCCAGCTCCAAATCCTAGTAAGGCATTTCTCTCATTTTTCCCCCAAGCAAAAGCTGATGAGGCAACTAAAAGGCTAAGTAGTATTATTTGTATCTTTTTCATAACTGACTCCTTCAAGTAAGTAGTAAAATTATAGTAAATAATGGTGAAGTGATTGTGTATTATGAAGTGTTAGGAAAAAGCTAAATAAATAAAGGGTGGATAAACTACAAGACCCATATATGGAAGATACTTGTTAAGTGGTGTGAGTAGAGCAAGACTTAACTCATGTGAAATTTCTTTATCAAT
>NZ_JBLHOE010000112.1:0-5025 GCF_047622445.1 Sulfurimonas sp. | reverse complement strand
CTAGATCACATAGCTACTTAGGTAATTTATCTCCTTCAAAATTTGAGGAAATTAATTCGATGTTACGAAATGGAATAGCTGCTTAGAAATAAGTCAAAAAGTGTGTGAATTTAAGTTACCACTCCAATATGTATATTTTATATGCTAATTCAATATGCTCATGTATTATTTTGACCAATTGATGATAATTTAATAAATCAACCTCTATTGTTACATCTGAATAAATTTCAGAAAATTTTCTTAATTCACGAGTTCTTCGAGAATAAATATATTCCAATTGTAGAGACTTGGAATAATCACTTTCTGTTAATTGATTGATTGATATATATGTAAATTTGTAAATTTGAAACCATTGTTCTATGTTTGAATTCAAGCTATTGGCTAATAAGAGTGGTATAGCCCTAACTTGACCGTATGAATCAGCGGAAAATTGATAGCTTATGGGAGTTTGGTTAATCATATGTCCTTTGTATAACGGCGAAGCTGAACTCCATTAATGTGTATTTAAGAAAATTCGCTTGCGATTTTCTGGAGGACACTTTGATGTGGGACTCCTGACTTTTGTTGTATGTAGCGTAGCGAAATACGACAAAAGGCGGGTGGCACGTTTAGGGATCAACTTCGACATTGTACGTTTCCGCTTGGCTGAACGTACAACTATATATTGCAGGTCATTATATACATAAAACCTTAAAACACATAAATAACCATCATCATAAATAAGTGTTATTTATTCAATATTATGATTGTTTTCCATACTTTTAAGTATTTTGATAGAAATAGATTATTATTCTTAGAGAATTAGTGATAGTTAATTAGTATAAAGACATATAACAATCAAGAATGAGTGTTATATGATGCTTAAATGGAGGGTTGGATGGAAGTTAAAAAAACACCTACAAGAGATGAGTAGAGTAGGGATGAGAAGTATATCTCACAGTAAAAGTAAACTTTTAGTTTTTAAACTTCTTCACCAAAAAGATTCCAAGAGCTACTGCAACAAATATCAGAGCAACAGTTACTCCGATAAATTCAAATGTTACAGGTTCGGTGAAGTTAGGCACCTACTACCTCTTCACATCTTTTACATGTACAGTCTTCTTTGCTTGCTTGGAATTTCCAACATCTTGGACATTTTGACGCAGTTGCTTTTGCAACAGTAAATGTGTCTCCATCAACTTCAAAAGAACCTAGTGCTTCTGTTACATCTGCATTTGAAACAGATGAAACAACAAACCAATCTTCAGCGTCAATAGCGTCGATAGCTAAAGCTACTTTTGAGTCAGTTTTTATAACAAGCTCTAGTGTACTTTTAATAGTTTTCTCTTTTTTAAGCCCATCAACGATAGAACCAAAACCTTCTCTAGCCTTAGTCATATACTCAGCGTTAAAGCTTGATTCGCCAGTTTGGATATCTTCATATACTAAATCAAAAATATCTTCTGCATCGCCCTTGATAATAGCTGGAGCATGATCTACAATCTCATCTGCTGTATATGTTAAAATCGGAGCCATTAAAAGAAGTAGATTCTTTGTAATGATAGCCATAGCACTTTGAGATGCCATACGTCTTGGATCGTTCTTCGCGTTACAGTAAAGTGAATCTTTTGTCATATCGATATACATACCGCTTAACTCATTGGCAATATAGTTGTTAAGTGTACTCATTCCATTTACAAAGTTGTATTCAGAAAATGCAGTATGCACTTCGCTTAGTGTTTTACTTGATACATCTAAAATCCATTTGTCTAGTTCACCCATTTCTTCGTATGGAGTTAAAGTTTCTAAATCGTTGATGTTTGCAAGCATAATTCTAAACGTATTTCTTAGTTTACGATAGTTTTCAGAAATCTGTTTTAAAATTCCTTGAGAAATTTTTAAATCACTTTGGTAATCAGATGAAGCTACCCATAGACGAAGAATTTCACTTCCATACTCTTTTAAAACTTTCTCAGGTGCAATTACATTCCCTTTTGACTTAGACATTTTTTCGCCCTTGTCATCAACGGTGAAACCATGTGTAAGAACAGCTTTGTATGGTGCTTTATGCTCAACTGCGGCAGAAAGGAATAGAGACGATTGGAACCAACCACGATGTTGATCAGAACCTTCTACATATAAGTCAGCTTGGTATTCACCAGCGTCATAGTTACGTGATTTTAAAACTGAGTTCCATGTAGAACCGGAGTCAAACCAAACATCAAGAATATCACTTACTTTTTCAACTTCATCAGCTTTATATCCTGATCCTGGATAAAGTAAGTGCTCTGTAGACATTGAGTACCAAGCATCACTTCCTTGCATTTCAAAAATCATAGCTGTGTAGTTTAAAACTTTTTCGTCAAGAATTACTTCACCCGTAGCTTTTACTCTAAAAAATGCGATAGGAACACCCCAGTCACGTTGACGAGAGATACACCAATCTGGACGGTTTTCAACCATAGAGTTTAATCTGTTTCTACCTGTTTCAGGAATGAAAAGAGTTTTCTCTACTTCGCTAAGTGCAATGTTTCTTAAAGTTTTGTCTTCACCCTCTGGCTTTTCATCTACAGAAATAAACCATTGTCTTGTTGCTCTAAAGATAAGAGGAGTGTGACTTCTCCAACAATGTGGATACGAGTGAGTAAATTTAGATACTTTACGTACACTTTCTCCCATAAGTTCGATAAGTGCATCATTTGATTTAAAGATATGCTTACCTACAAAGTCTTCGGCATTTGGAATTAAACTATCACGAACGACAGTTTGATCAAAACAACCAGTTTCATCAACAGGCATAACAACTTCTAAATCATATGTTAGACCAACACGGTAATCATCTTCACCATGTCCAGGAGCTGTATGAACACAACCCGTACCATTATCAATTAAAACATGATCGCCTAATATGATTCTAGAGTTTCTACCATTAAGAGGATTGATTGCTGTTAAGTTTTCAAACTCTTTTGCTTGGATAGTTTTAGATACTTCACCGTCTAAAATACCTTCCTCTTTCGCAGAATTATATAATTCTTTAGCAACGATAAAACCATCAGTAGTAAGAACGTAATCTTCTTCAGGGTTAAGTGAAATAGCAGTATTTGCAGGGATAGTCCAAGGTGTTGTTGTCCAGATGATTGGAGCAGCTTTACCCTCAATGCCAAGTTTTGCTTTTGCATCATCGTTAAGTTCAAATGCTATGAAAATAGAGTGAGACTCTTTGTCTTCGTATTCTACTTCAGCTTCTGCAAGTGCAGTTCTCTCAGCCCATGACCAAAATACTGGTTTACTTCTTTCAATTAAAAGACCTTTTTTCGCAACAGAACATAAAGTACGGTAAATATTTGCTTCGAATTTATAATCCATTGTTACATATGGCTTGTTCCAGTCAGCTAAAATACCAAGAGTTTTAAACTCATCTCTTTGGATATCTACAAATTTTGCTGCATGTTCACGACAAAGCTTACGAATTTCGGCAGTTTCAAGAAGTTCTTTTTTCTTTTTTCCACCAAGTTTTTTCTCAACTTGTTGCTCAATTGGTAGACCATGACAATCCCAACCCGGAGTAAAACGAACAGATTTTCCATTAAAATAGTTGTGTTTAACGATGATGTCTTTTAAAACCTTGTTAAGTGCATGACCTATATGAATATGACCATTCGCATAAGGAGGTCCATCATGAAGAGTAAATTTAGGCGCATTTTTACGTTTAGCTTTCATCTTCTCATATATTTTGTTTGCATCCCAAGATGCATAACGTTTTGGTTCGTTGTTGATTAGGTTACCACGCATGGCAAAATTTGTCGTTGGTAGAAGTAGTGTGTCTTTGTAGTCCATATAAGCCTCAAATTTGTAAGTATATTTTTTATAAAAGTTTTGCATTATATCCATATAGGAATTAAAAAGCTCTTTAAAGTGATATAATACTTTCAAATAAAATTAGTTTAAAAGGCTATAAAGAACATGAAACTTCATCTTTTACTCATTGGAAATAAATTTATATATAACAAGTCTTTAAAAGAATATGTTGTTCGTAAAGTTGAAGAAAAATGTGATTTTATTAATACACTTACTCATTTTAAAGAGAGTGATAACTCTTTGTTTTTATATCTTGATGAAGAATTGAATTCATCTGATAAGCTTGTCATTGTAACTACAAAACATAATTTTGCTACTGTCGGAAAGTTAATTTCCACTATTACAAGTGATAATCAAGTTCTTAAAGATAATATGCTTATTCCATCAAATGCTACACTTCATGAAAAGGGAAGTTATTTATTAGAACATAAAGACTCCAAAACTAATGTTATATCTATGGATGAGATGATGAAAATGCCAGAAATTTTACTTTCATCTGAAAAAAATCGAGCAACTGTTAATATTTTCGAAGAAGATAGAGAAAGTGCTATAGCTTTATTAAGCCCAATAGCGCAAATGCATGATGTAACTTTAGAATTTATAACAATTGTAGAAGGTTGGTTAAGAATAGAGGTGGAAAGTAAAAAGTATGGAAATATTTCTAACTTTATCAATTCAGCAAAACAGTTACTTCCTAAAAAAATTATCTCAGCACCTAATATGCTTGAGTATATAATTGAAACCTTATCTGCAAACAACAAAAAAATCTCTTTTGCAGAGAGTTGTACAGGAGGACTTCTTAGTTATTACTTTACTTCTCATAATGGTGCCTCAAAGATTTTAGATGGTTCACTTATCACATACTCGAATGACTTAAAAGATAACTGGTTGGCGGTTGAGCACAATACGCTAGAGGAGTTCGGAGCGGTAAGTGCACAGGTAGTTGAGCAAATGAGTGATGGTGCTATGGATGTAAGTCATGCTGATTACACAATTTCTATAAGTGGAATTGCTGGAGATACTGGTGGTACAGAATTAAAACCAGTAGGTACAGTATACATAGGTGTTAGAAGCCAAGTAAGCAATAAAGAGTTTCATTTTCAGTTACTCGGGGATAGAAAGTATGTGCAACATCAAAGTGCACTTTATGCAATTAAAATGTTGATAATAATCGACAAAGATATCTTT
>NZ_JBLHOE010000111.1:0-5108 GCF_047622445.1 Sulfurimonas sp. | reverse complement strand
CTTTTAAAATAGACTTATAGGTCTAGTTAATTCAAGGATAAATAATGTTTATAATTACACCAATAAAAGTCGAAGATGCATCAGGAGATTTAAAACTTCTTTACAAAAAAATTCAAAAAACTTTAGGTTTTGTTCCTCCGCACTTTGAGTTGTTTGCAACAATAGACATGCAATCATTAAAAGATTTTCTAGATTACAACCTCTATTTTTCTAAACATCCAAAGATTAATGCAGATATATTGCCATTTCTAAGGCTGTGTATTGCCCAAAAAGAGTGTCGGAGATACTGTATAGCTTTTAATACTAAGATGTTAGTTTCCAATGGAGTTAATAAAGAAGTTCTAAGTGATATAGGCTCAAAAATTCAAGAACTTCCATTCAAGATAGAACAAAAATTGATTTTATCAAAAGTTTTATATGCTATATATAATGCAGATAAATTTTGCAAAGATGATTTACAAGAACTTTACAGTGCTAATTTTACTGATAAAGATTTTTATGAACTGCTTAGCTATGCTACAAATTTTATGGCAAAAAGTAAAATGATAGAAGTCTATATAAAATAATGCTAAAATAGCACATCATAATTAGCATGTTAACAATGATTGATTGGCAACTAAACTAAGTGAGGAACGCATAAATGAATAAATTAAATGAGCTATCACTAAAACAAAGAGAAGAACTTTTTAGACAACTTCGTATCTCAATCACTCATCACTCAAATGCGATGGAAGGAACAACACTCTCGTACGGTGAAACAAAAGAGTTACTTGAACATGGAAATACGGCAGGAGACAAGCCACTGCATGAACAGCTTGTAATCTTAGGATTTGCAAAAGCTTATGATGTCATAGTTCGTGAAGCTACAAATAAAGAAAATATTATTGATAGTAGTTTTATAAAAGATATTCATGCAATTATGTTTGAAGATGCTCTACATGTAGCCCCACAATTTATTTCAAAGCCTATTGGAGCATATAGACTAGATGAGAGGTACATTAAAGGTGTAAATATAAAACTATCTGCCCCTAATAAAATATCAAATGATATTGAAAATTTACTTTATAGATTTAATAGTAATAATATGAGCTTGGAAGATATTGCAGAATTTCATATTTTATTTGAACGAGTTCATCCATTTGCCGATGGCAATGGAAGAGTTGGAAGATTAATAATGGCTTTTCAAGCTATACAAAATAATATCGTACCACCTCTCATTGAAAATGAACATAGAAGCGAATACTTAAAAGCTATTAATAATAAAAGTGAACTTTTTAAGTTTATAGATGAGAGCATTCGAAACAGTATGGATTTAATAGACTAAAAAGTACAACAAAACCTAGGAACTAATAAATTACCTAGCGAAAATTTATAGTTCTATTCGACCGTTACACCATCTACCGACCTATAGTTTTTGCAAAAGCTTCTAATGCAGTGTCAGAGTATTTGGCGACTTGTCCTCTCATTAGAGCTTTCATAGAACCACCATACGTTCCCCTCTTATAACCTTTTAATGCTATTGCAATATGTTTACTCCTCATATTTGCTACTATCACAGATTTACCCAAAGCACGTTTTTCAAAATTTCTACCATGACAACTATGGCATGCACGAGCATTTACTGACGAACTATTAGAATTATTTGTCCTTAAGTATTTCTGTCTTTTTTGTCGAGACTTTATATTTACTAAGTATTTCTGTCTTTTTTGTTGGGCTTGTTGTTCTTTTTTTACCTTCACCTTTTTATCTAGCTTTTCAAGTCTTCCTACAGCATTTTGATAGCCACTTTCTATGGCTAGTTGATACCAATAACGAGCTTTACTGTAATTCATACTTGTTCCCCAGCCAAACTCATAACAAAGCCCCATTGTACCTTGTGCTATACCCAGTCCACGTTCAGCAGCTTTTTTACACCACTGTAGAGCCAACACATCATCTTTATTTACGCCATGACCTGCACGATACAATTTACTTACACGGTAATATGCTAATGATTCTCCATGTTCTGCAGCTTTTTTATACCAATAGAGTGCAGAAGAATAATCTCGGGGAATCTGTTCGCTACTTTCATAAAGCTGAGCCAACCTAAACTCTGCATTTACATTACCAAGCTTTGCTGATATCTTATAATGTTTAAGTGCCTGCTTATGATTTTTATCTCTTGTTCTACCTTTTTCATATTGGTATCCCAAACTATATTCTTGTACACTTTTCTGTTGCAAGGATATTTCAGCTAACTTTTCTATTTTTTTCTCTAACTTTACAAACTCTTCTTTGGAATATGTGTCGTTTCTATCCATACCTTTTTTAAACCAATCAAGCGCTTTTCTCAGATCTTTTGCAACTCCATGCCCACCAGATTCATATATCCATCCGATAACTCCACATGAGTAAGCGTCACCCTGTTCTTGAGCTTTTTTAGACCAGTACATAGCTTGTTTATAATCTTGTCGTGCTCCTTTCCCTTCCATATAGATATAAGCAAGTGATTTTTGTGCATAAAGATTACCTGCTCTTGCCAATTGTAAAAGTATTTTAAGGGCTAGCTTATCATCTTTTACATCATCAACATTTTTATATATATGTACTAAACTTAATTGTGAATCAACATCAGATTGTTGTGCAGCTTTTTTGTACCAAACTATTGCCTCTTTTATATCTATATCAACGTAATAACCCTTTTCATACATTTGCCCCAATGCACTTTGTCCTTTAACATCTCCAAAATACGCAATAAGATGATATCGCATAGAATCAAACCAAGTTAAGTCTTTAACTTCAACAACTGCTTGAGTAAATATATGAAATATAAAAATAACAAGAAATATAATACTTGCAAAACCAATATATGATGAAAATTTGCTCTGTATTCTTTCATATACAACTGGTTCATGGAGTGCTGAAGTAGATTGGTAACTTTGTAGCAGATTTTGCAATTCTTGAAATGTTTTAAAATATTTCGATGCATCATTAGAAACCATACGATTAACCAATCCACATAATTCTGCTGAATAAACTTTATTTGGCTTCAAGAGTTGTAAAGGCTCGCTGTCTCTAAAATTTTCTTTGTCCATCATCTCATAGAGTAGCTTTCCAAGTTCGTAAATAGAACTTCGTATCGCCTGCTCGTCAAAACTCATATATTCTACATAAGCTACTATAGGCTCTTGTGTTATATTATCAATTAGAAGAGTTTCTGGATTTAACAAACACATCTGTAATTTACGTTCTTTCAAAAGAACATAAGCTCTAACGATACTAAGTACAAGCATACCAATCTGCTTTTCTGAAAATATTTTTGCAGAATTACTTAAGTGCTGACGAAGTGTTGTTGTATTTTTATTGTATTTTGTCGATACAAATAGAGTTTTACTAGATTCGAAGGGTTCATATACAAGTGGAATAGAAGGATGATTCACCATTTTGAGATTATTATATATATTTTGAAATTCTATTTTTCCTATATGGAAGAGTTCACTCTGCATCGGATGAACATAAACCGTAGATTGCTCATCAACTTTATGATAATGCTTCGCTATAGACTCTGGAAAATATTCGTGTAACCATACTTCAAAATTATGTTTCATATCTTCAGCGCGATAAATAATGACATCCCTGCCGATGTGTTCTACATCTAAAATATAATAATCTTCAATATAAGTGCGTACTTTTAATACATTTTGTTTATTCATCATTATACATTTTATCATAATTTATAACTTTTTTTAAGGAAATTATCTCTCTTTCACGTTTCCATCAAGCCTAAGCACACCAAATACGAACTACTGACAAAATCAGTTAATATTGGACAATAATGAAAGTGTCGTAAAAGCAAGTTACAGTTACACCCCCGGGGTTGAATATGATATGTTATTACAAGTTACCTTTGTAGTTTTTCCAACATTTCATCAACAGATTTTTCCACTCACAGTATTGGTAAGAGATTTTGTCATAGACTTTCCAAATGAACATTGGGGCATACGGGCTTTGTCTGATTTTTTTCGTTCACGAGTTATATCTCTTGCCATACTATCAACTGCGTATTGATGATATTTTGATTCATTCAATAGTTTGGTAAACTGAGGATAAGTTTCTTCGAACTTTGCAATTATTGTTTTAAAAGAATCAACTTCTTTATCTGGACATATTGGCAACACCTTTTTTTAAATGATAATCTTACATTTATCTGACATTAGTATGATAGCATTAGGATAAATAAAAAGGATAATAATGAACACATTCCAAATAACAAACTTACTACAAAAATTTTCAGGTGTAATGGTAATTACCTTTGTGCTTATTTTTGTTAACAATGCGGCTGCCAACTCTTCTCCAAAGTCTGAGCCTACACGCTGTGTTTATCCTGGGCCTTTAGGTGGTACAACACTCTATAATAACAGCTACGTAGCTCTTAAATCAGATCCTAAAACTCCAATCGAAAAATGTGATTTCGGTTCAAGCTGTAGACAAGATACAAGGTTAGACAATGGCAAGGCACAATGTATTCGCTCTACTACTAATAAAGAAAGCCCTTACTATAACTTTGGGTGTGGACAATACACGGAGCACATACTTTTTCAAACAAACCTTGAAGTCGATTGTCGTTGTCGTGTGACAGGGACTGGACATAAGTATCTCAACCCCAATGATAAAAATACTGACCCTGAAGAAGGGATTATCAACTGTGCTAATCCAAAAAAACAGATGACCAACCGATGGCCTGTAAAATACGGAAAGGGACCAAAATTTGATGCTTGGAAACAACAAAAAGCATCAACAAGATGGACAGGAGGAATCTTTCGTCCGCAAACGCGTGAGTTTTTTTCAGTTGTTAGATGGACTAATCCAAACTATCAAAATGCAGGAACTATTGTTGCATGGAATATAGACACCAAAAACAGACGAGTTGTTTCAGGCTTGTATCCTGATAAACGCCGTGGAATGAAAGAGTATGGTTCAGGATATTTATCAGATGGAATTCGAAAAAACCATCAAAAACAACCACTTACTGGACCATCTATTATGAAATGGGGTAGCGATGGTATGATTTATCTTTTAGCAGGTGGTTCTGGTGAATCAACAGGTAAGCGTTCTGAAATAATTAAAAT
>NZ_JBLHOE010000110.1:0-5279 GCF_047622445.1 Sulfurimonas sp. | reverse complement strand
TTAGCTCTTAAAAAGGCTCCATCTAGGGCTACAAGATGATCTCCGATTAAAGCTAATCCTTTTAGCAGAAGTACGAAGTCTTTAAATACTTGCTTAAGTGCTTTAGGATTATTCTTTCTAAAGTCAGAAATAGTTTTATAAGTAGGTTATGGTAATAATTGCAAATATTGTGTTTGGTTTTGAGTTTTGAGTAACTTCTCTTTCTTGCTTTGAGTAGATAAACATAGGGATAATACCAAAAATAATGACAATTAGTAAAAAAATGCCGACTTCCAACATGCTTTAAATCCTTTTTTGATGAACATAACATTTAAGTATTGGCGCTTGCAATTTGTTATACTTTGTATGTCAATATAGCAAATACAATACCTAGCACTAAACACAATGGTGAAAAATATTTTGTATCATAAATTGCGAATTCTGTATTTTTAATTTTTTTAAAAAATCCAACAGCATTAAATTCACCTATAGCCCTTAGTATGAATATTATAGATAAAAATAATCCACTGTATTTATACACATTACTACTTTCAATTATCGTAAAATCATGAAATTGTAATGAATATGCGATATATGCAAAAATTATTAAAACAATACCAACAAAAAATGTTAATGGTTTACTTGGACTTAATAATAATTTTCCATCTTTTGTTGGCAAAGCTTTATCTAAGCCAATTAATCCACCAAAAGACCAATAAAAATGGAATACTCCGATCATTATCAATACAATTACAGTCATTGTTGCTATTAAATCCACTTAGTTCCTTTGTTAACGGTTGAATACAAGAATATGTTTCTTGTTCTCAACCTAATTTTTTTTTCAATATAATAGCAAAATTTTCTAATAAATAAAAATATTTTCGACCAAAGGAACATATTTTTATTGCTACGATTTGTTAGGATATTTTTTACATTGAAAGTATAAAAATAAAAGAAAAGAACCATTTCCTGCCATTTCTACACCTTTGTATAATGAGCCGTATATGTAATTTCTTCAGGATAGATTTGTGCAAATGTAACAAAATTAGGTGCAATAGCATATAGAGAAATGATAATGTTAATAAAGACAATAAAAGTTAATATCCACTTATTTATTTTACACTCCTAACTCTTTATTCAAGGAACACTAAAATCATTCCTTATAAAGTTAGAATGTTACTATTTTATGAGAATTTTCTATCTTTTTAAGAATTTCTAGATGTTGAGTTATTTCTCACATGAGATTCTACTTACGAAGATTCGAAGGGAAATTATTATATTTTTCTAGTGGCAGTTGAAGCTCAAGTAAGAAAAACCAAGGTAACAAGTTGCTAAAATACAATTACTATTATAGATAAATGGAGAAAATATGAATTTTTTTACAGCAGATTTTTGTGATGAGCATCCAGAGCTTACGGATGTTTTAAGTCATGATTTTAAAAATTATGGTGGAGCAATGAAGTGTCGTGGTGAAGTAGTCACAGTTAAACTAGATAAGAATAACTCTGAATTAATCAAATTACTTCGTGATGAAGATGGAACAGGAAAGATTGTTATAGTTGATGTAGAAAAAGAGTTTTTTGCGGTAGTCGGCGAAAACTTAATGAAATTTGCACAACAAAACAACTATTCAGGGATTATAGTGAATGGATATATAAGAGATACATTCCAGATTCAAGATATTCCAGTAGCTCTTTATGCTTTAGGGACGTGTCCTAGAAAGTACATTCCTGTTACTGAGGGCGTTAGAAATGTTCCTCTTTCTTTTGGTGGTGTTGATTTTAAAAATGGTGATTATGTCTATGCCGATACAGATGGTGTTATGGTAACGCACGAACCTCTGCACAATTAATCGTAAACAGAGTCCATATCAAAATCATCGTCTGGCTCTAGATTTGGCACAGAATCTAAAGAGTCTGGATTAACCTGGGCTCCTTTAAAATCATAGTTACTGCTTTTATAAAAAGTTCTCTCTCTTGAATATTTCTTTTCTTTTTCCATCTCTATCTTCAGTTGTTTTGCTGCTCTTTGCTTTGCTTCATTCTCACTTTTGTTAGTGCTTGAAGCTACTAACAATGAAAATGTAAATAACGTAAATATCACAATAATTTTCATCATAATTAACCTTTAAATACAAATACTATTATTATATAGAATTATAACTTAATTAAAAAGATAATAAATTAAAATTAGATTTGAAATATTAGTATATAATACGATTTATTTTAAAGGCAGTGATATTATGAACCGTAGAGATTTCTTAACAACAGCTACTACTACTTCAGCTGCCTTAGCGCTGAGTGGGTGTAACGAAAGTAATCGTCAAGCTATTGATTACTCTAAACAGCCCCAAGCAAAAAGCTCTCAAGAAAAAAGAGTAAATCACAACAAAAATAAAAAAACTATTATTAAACTTGCTACTAGTTGGCCTGCACATTTTCCTATCATGGGAATTGGAGTTGAGAAGTTTGCACAAAGAATCAAAGATATTAGCGGTGGTTCTTTAGAGATAAAAATTTATCCTAAAAATGTGTTAGTTCCTGCTCTTGCTGTTTTTGATGCGTGTAGTAGTGGTCAAATCGATGCTTTTCATTCTGGTCCTTATTATTGGAAAGGCAAAAATTCTGCTTTTTCACTGTATAGTGGCATCCCTTTTGGTTTTACCGCAGAAGAGATAAACTCATGGATGCTTTTTGGTGGTGGACTAGATCTTTGGCGTGAACAATACGCAAAGTATAACCTTTATCCATTTATGGGTGGAAATACTAACATTCAAATGGGTGGATGGTTCAGAAAGCCTTTAGAATCGCTTGAAGATATGAAAGGTCTCAAGATGCGTATTCCTGGTCTTGCTGGTGAAGTCTTTGCAAAAATGGGTGTAAATCCAATTCTTTTACCGGCTGGTGAAATCTATACTTCTCTAGAACGTGGTGTTATAGATGCTACTGAATGGGTGGGACCTGCGCTTGACATTAAGATGGGGTTCTACAAAGTTGCACCTTACTATTACTCTGGATGGCATGAACCGGGTTCTATTTTAGAACTTACATTTAACAAAGAATCTTGGGGAAAACTCTCATTCGAGCATCAAGCTATGATAGAAGTTGCTTCAAGTGAAATGAATTCAAACATGACTTATGAATTTCATGCCGAAAATATTCATGCACTCCAAAAGCTTCAAGAGCTTAATGTAAATGTAATGCAATACCCAAAAGATATTATTGACGCTGGAAAAATTGCATTAAGCGAAGTTATCGATGAATTAAGTTCTAAAAATAAAGATTTTCAAAAAGTGTATAATTCCATTGATAAACACTTACAGCTATCAAAACAATGGAGCGATACAAGCTTACGTTATTTCTTAAATGAGAGATAGATAAACAACTCTATATGGCATACATTTTGCTTAATATACATAACTAAAACACGAGAGACTATTTGATACAATTTTTTACTATTTTCATCCTACTTCAAAGCCTTCTTTTTGCTTCCTTTACTGGAACAATAATTGATAACAAAACATTAAATCCCATTGTTGGAGCCACTATAAGTGACTCTAAATCATCTGTTAAAAGCGATAGAAATGGCTGGTTTCATTTTGCAACTGATGATAATACATTTAATATTAAATCAGATAACTATGAAACGATTCTTGTAAAAAAGCTTGCTCTTAAGAAAAAATACAAGATGCAGCTAAAGAGTAACGGTATTGCCGTTGTAATTCCTGTTCCTTCTATACTTGTTCAAACTGATACGATTGTTGACGCAAAAACTTTGCAACCTATAGAAGGAGCTTTTGTTAGTGACTCTACGAACACTGTAAAAAGTAATAAAAATGGAAATTTTGATTTTTCTACAGAAGAAAAAATATTTCATATTAAAGCATATGGATATAAAGCACTTCACCTAAAAAAAGATTCTAATATTAGTAAATATGAACTAGAGCCAATCAATGTTAAAGCCCTATATCTAACGTTTTGGAGAGCGAGTGGCAATTCGGACGTAATGAAGAAAATTTTTAAAATCATTGAAGAAACTGAGGTAAATGCGATAGTTGTAGATATCAAAAACGAATACGGTTCTACACTTTATAAAACTTCATTTAAACAAGCTAACGGTTATGGTGCTCACAAAAACAGAACTAACAGAAACATCTCGAGATTTATGAAAATGATGAAAGATAGAGGTATCTATACAATAGCTAGAATTGTTACTTTTAAAGATGAAATTCAAGCATCCAATAATCCAGAATACGCGATTAAAAATCAAGCTGGTGAAATATGGAGAAACCATGACGATATGGCTTGGGTTGATCCTTATGATAGTAGAAGTCATGCCTATACTATACGAATGGCAGAAGAAGCCGCTAAAGTTGGATTTGATGAGATAAATTTTGACTACATTCGCTTTCCTGCAAAATCAGACTTAGTTTTCTCCAAAGAAAACACTCAAGAAAATCGCATAGAAGCGATTGGTACATTTTTAGACTCTGCAAAAAATAAACTTCGAAAATACGGTGTTTATATTTCAGTAGATACATATGGAAATATTCTCTGGACAAAGAAGGGTGACAACAATATTGGTCAAACAGTTACAAGTTTAGCCCAACATGCAGATTATTTAGCTCCTATGCTTTATCCATCAGGATTTGCAAGCGGTTCTTTTGGAAAAGAAAATCCATCGAGCCATCCTTTTATTGTTATTTACAGAAGTATTAAGCATATAGAAAAAATCATAGACCCTTCTCGAGTAAGACCATGGTTACAGTACTTTAAAGACTACTCACACACTCGAATGCATTACAAAAAACATGAAGTGACAGAACAGGTAAGAGCTGCGGAAAAAATGCAAACAAACGGATGGATGATGTGGTCACCATCGAGTAAGTACCATAAAGGTTATTTCAAGGCTAATAAGTAGATATTTTTAGCTTTTTTTTGTATTGCTTTTCATCACAAAGATACTTTTGGACAAAGGGATTGTACCTTCTATAGTATCTTTCACAAGGCTACCATCATATTTTATAGTAAAGTAATCACCATTATAAACCTTACCTGAGATAATTCCCATCCTTACTAAAGTATTTGCATTTTATTTTCTTCCATTTTATTTTTCTCCTTTTATATATTTGTTGTATAGTTTTTGATTCAAACTTGTCTTGATTTTTCAGGCCAATGAACGACCCCGACCCAAGGGTACGGAGTATCACTTACGTTTGAGCTTATAAGTCAAATAACAACTGACTAGTATGCACCTTTGTATATTTCTTTCCTTGGTCTTTCACATAATTTCTTATTGTT
>NZ_JBLHOE010000109.1:0-5369 GCF_047622445.1 Sulfurimonas sp. | reverse complement strand
AGTTATATGTATGAATTTGTTGATGTTGAGTCATCTGAGAGTTATGATTATAGTGTTGAAAATCATGGGGATGGTGGTTCATGAAAATTTTAGTCAGTGCATTAGAACATTCGGCAAATATTCATTTAAAGTCTCTTAAAAAAGAGTTAAGTTCAGATATTGAATTTATAGGAATCTTTGATGGTGAACTAGGTTCCCCAATTGTTGATTTACGTTCCTTAGCAATTATGGGTTTTGTAGATGTCCTCAAAAAGATTCGATTTTTCTTTAAACTTAATGCTCAAATGGTGGACTTAGCAGAGGAAGTTGATAAGGTTTTACTCATTGATTCTTCGGGCTTTAATCTTCCACTCGCAAAAAAAATTAAAAAGAGATTTCCAGATAAAGAGATAATTTACTATATTTTACCTCAAGCATGGGCATGGAAGAAAAAGCGTATTCCTGTTCTTGCAAGGACAATTGATACCTTAGCTTCAATTTTACCTTTTGAGAAAGACTATTATCCTCCTAATGCTCCTATTAGTTATGTTGGCCATCCACTCTTAGATCAGATAGAAGTATTTAAAGAGAGTCTCAATGAAGAGATTAAAAACATTCTGTTTATGCCAGGAAGTAGAAAGGGTGAAATCTCTAAACTAATGCCTATTTTTCATGAAGTTAGAGCACAACTTGATGTTAAAGCAGTCATAGCTATTCCAGAGTACTTCAGTGAAAAAGAAGTTCAAAATATTTATGGAGATCTTTCACAGTTTGAAATAGTTTACGATTCTCACAAGGCTTTGTATGAAGCTGATTTTGCGTTTATATGTAGTGGAACTGCTACACTTGAAGCATCTTTAATTGGGACACCATTTATACTTTCATATATTGCCAAATCACTTGATTATTTTATAGCTACAAAGTTCGTGAAAATTAATGAGGTAGGTCTAAGTAACATTATGTTTAGAAAGTTTAATGACAGAGGAATTCACCCAGAATTTTTACAAGACGCGGTAACAGTAGAAAACTTACTTGATGCGTATAAACAGTATGATGTCGAAAACTTTTTGGACGATTCAAAAAAACTACGAGAGTATTTAGTGAGTGGAAGTTCGAAAAATGTAGCGAAGCTTATAGAAGAAGCGTAAATTTATGAAAATACAGTTGATGATTCGTTTACTCATAGCATTGTATGTGTTACTTATAGTCTTAGTATCTTATGGAATTTATAATTTAAATCATGATAGTAAAGAGATGGATAAAATAAGAGAAAATCGATATTCAATACTTCTTGAATGCACTAATTTGGAATGTTCAAAAGAAAGTATACTGGAGTTAGATAAAACAAAAAAAGAAATAGATATTTTGAGAAAAGACATGGATGAGAATATAGTACTTATTTTTAATGTAATGTTTCTTGCCGTATTTTCTTTTATTTTTACATATGTAGCCTTGCGAAGAAAAGTATTACAACCAATAGACAAGATGAATGAAATTATTATAGATTATCAAAATGGAAAAGATGATGTAAAAGAATTTAAATCAAATAATGATGAGATTGGTTTAATGATACGAGAATTTTTCATTATGAAAAGAATGCTTGATGATGATTACTCTAAAATAGAGAAGTTAGCTTTAACAGATCCGCTCACAGAAATATTTAATAGACGTGCCTTTTTTGAAATATCTGAGAAAACTTTAAAACTTTCTTTGAGAAACCATACAACATTTTCAATTATGATTCTAGATATAGATTTTTTTAAAAAGGTTAATGATGTATATGGGCACTTAGTTGGAGATGATATTTTAAAGTATCTTGTAAAAAGTGTTGCATCAGAAATACGTGAAAGCGATTTACTTGCTCGTTTTGGTGGGGAGGAGTTTATTGTTATGTTACCAGACACGGATGAGAATGGAGCCCTTGCATTAGCAAAAAAAGTAAGAGAATCTATAGAGAACCATCCTTATGAAGATGAAAAATTAAGTATTCTAGTAACTGTAAGTATTGGAGTGAGTGAATTAAGAGGTGAAAAATTATTACGAGAGTTGATTAAAAGAGCGGATGATGCTCTTTATGCTGCCAAAGCAAATGGAAGAAATAGGGTTGAGGTAAATTAGTTTATTTCGTTGAGCGCCTTGATAAAGCTTGGAACAGTTTTTCCACCATCAAATCTTAAAAGTGTTTTTCCATTGTTATCAACAAAGTAAAATGTTGGAGTTCCAATAAAATTCATACCTTCAGGTAGATCATCAAAATCAAGTTCTATATAAACACCTATAAATTTCGAGTCTAGTTTTTTTATAACGTTCTTATTGTGAAATACAACTGTCTTCATGTAACTACACACACCACAGCTATCACGTCCTAGCATAACCATAACGATCTTGTTTTCTTTCTTGGCTTGGGTTAGGGCTTTTTCGTACTCCATCCATTCAATAGCACTTAATGAACTCACTAAAAGTAAAAAACTAAGTAAAATTTTTTTCATAATATTCCTTTCTATAATGCGTTTAGGTGCTTTAAAAATGGTTCAGGTTTAATAAAACCGATGATTGTTCTCGCAGATTGTAGTTCTCCACTTTCTTTGAAAAACAAAAGTGCAGGGGGCCCAAATACACCGTACTTTTTACTAAGAGCTTTATTTTCAGCACTGTTTTCAGTGATATCCGCTTGGATAAGTACAAACTCATCCATTTTATTTTTTACAGCAGAGTTTGAAAATGTTACTTCTTCTAGTTCTTTACATGCAGTACACCATTCGGCTGAGAAATCAAGAAGAATTTTTTTGCCTTTATTTTTTTTTAGTAGAATGTCAAGCTCTTTTATAGAAGTTACTTTTGTAAATGCAGCGTGTGTAGTTTTACTCGTTACCATTGAAGTAACGGCTTGAGGTTTTAAAAACTCTAGGGGCTTAGCTAAACTTGTTGCGCCTGCTAATACACCTATAAGTAAAGAAAGTGAGTAAATAAATAAAATGATAGCAACACTTTTTTTGAAAATATGGCCACCTTTTTCTAAGGCACCCAGGTAGATTGCAAAACCAATACCAAGCATAGCATATAAAAGCATAGTGATATACTCATCTACGATACGCTCTAACATCCAAACAGCAACACCTAGCATCATAACACCAAAGACAGCAGAAACCATTGTCATCCACATCCCAGGCTTAGGCATAAACTTACCAGCACTTACACCAACAACGATTAATGGAAGTCCCATACCGATACTCATAGCAAAAAGTGCCATCCCACCAAGTAGTGCATCTCCAGTTTGACCAATGTATACAAGCGCACCTGCAAGCGGAGCCGCAACACAAGGACCAACGATAAGTGCAGATAAAAAGCCCATAATAGCTACGCCAATGTAACCGCCTTTGTTCCCACCAACTGAACTTACTTTTGCAACTAAAGAATCTGGCAGTTTAAGTTCATAAAAACCAAACATACTAAATGCAAGAGCCACAAAAACGCCAGAAAATGAGTAGATAACCCATGGATTTTGAAGGGCAGCTTGCAAATTTGCTCCAAAAAGTCCAGCTAAAACACCAGCAAATGTATACGCTACTGCCATAGCAAGAACATAGACTATAGAAAGCATAAGTGCTTTTCTTGTAGTGATATCTTTACCTTGAGATATGATAACTCCAGAGATAATAGGAATCATTGGAAATACACAAGGAGTTAGCGCAAGTAAAAGACCAAAACCTAAAAATGTTAGAAGGATAATAGGAATATTTCCATTTTTAATTGTATCTGCAATTGCATCAGTTTCAGATACCTCTACGTTTTTTGTGACTTCTTTTATTTGCTTAGGAATAGTAAGTGTCTCCAGATTTAATAAAGGTAGTTGTTCCTTTACTTTAGCACTTAAAAGCTTTGAAGTGTCTACATCAAGCTCAAAGGTTTGACTGAGTGGCTCGTAGCATAAACCTTTCTCTGAACAACCTTGGTAGGATATTTTTAGCTTTACTTTTTGTGTACCACTAACACTTGAATCTTTTTGTAATGTAACTATGAATGATGGTGAAGTAACGTATGCTATATCTCCATCGTGATCGATACTTTGAGGAGAGTTTATATTCTTTATAGTAATACCATTCTCATCAAGAAGTTCTAGCTTTGTTTTATCTGCATAAAGGTATATGCTCTGAGCTAGTTCTATATTCGCTTCGATTTGCATTTGAGAATTAAGTGTAGCATGAGGCTTAAAAGCGTCTTCTGGCATTAAAAAAGAGGGGAGTGCAAAAGCAAGAGAAATCGAAAATAAAAAGAGTAATAGTTTTTTCATAAAGTATCCATTAATAATATAAATATGATTGTAACGAGTTATTATTAATATTTATTGATATTTTTTTAAAAACTCTCTGTATTTATCTGCTGGGATAGGTTTTGAGTAGTAATAGCCTTGGATATTTGGACAACCTTCTTCAACCAAAAAATCTAACTGTTCTTTTGTTTCTACACCTTCCGCGATAAGTGAGAGCTTTAAGCTTTTTGCAAGCGCAATAATAGCTCTAACGATGGCCACATCATTTTCATCATGTGGTAAATCTACAATAAAGCTTCGGTCAATTTTCAACCTGTCTATTGGTAATCGCTTGAGATAGGATAAAGAAGAGTAGCCAGTTCCAAAATCATCAATAGAGATAGTAATTCCAAGTTCCCTAATTTGTGTTAGGAGTTTAATTGAAAGTTCAGGGTTTTTCATAATCTGGCTTTCTGTTATTTCTAATTCAAGATTCTTAATGTTGTTATCTAAATCTTTCGTGAGTTGTTTTAAATTATGAATACAGTTTTCATCTTCTAATTGTTTCATAGATAAATTTATAGATAGCTGGCCCGTATGTATTCCTTCCTTCTTCCACTTCATCAGTTGTTCAATTGTTTCTTTCATCATCCATCTATCTATAGGTAAGATAAGCATTGTATCTTCAGCAACAGATATAAAGTTACCAGGCATTACTAAACCTAAATTTGGATGTTGCCAACGGATTAAAGCTTCCATGCCAATTACAGTATGATTAAGAGCATCTATTTTTGGTTGATAATAAGGAATAAATTCATCATTTTCTAAAGCAAGTCTTAAATCTGCTTCAGTTTTTGACTTTTGCATTGCTAGTTGTGTCATTCCTTCATTATAAAACTGATACTGATTTTTACCCATTTCTTTTGCTTTATACATAGCTGTATCAGCATTACGAAGGAGAACGTCACTTGTCATTCCATCCTCTGGGTAACGGCTTATCCCTATACTGAATGTAGTATGAATATTTGTGTTTTCGATGATTACCTTTTTTCTCATTAGGGTTAAGATCTTTTGTGCAATTTTGACAGTACAACTCTCATCTACATCTTCAAGTACAACGGTAAACTCATCTCCTCCCAGT
>NZ_JBLHOE010000108.1:0-5991 GCF_047622445.1 Sulfurimonas sp. | reverse complement strand
CATATTATGTGTTAGTTTTTCAAAAATATTATTCATTGTAAATCCTTTTAATTATACATTTATTATATCATATTGAGTCACTTAGTGTCAAGTTAACTTACTCTTTATTACTCATGGTAAACTTTTGCCATCATAGAAAAGTACAAGCTCTCTTATGCTATAATAGTGCAAAATAATTTTAGGACACCAAATATGCCCACAGTTACAGAAACTTTACACTCTCGTTCATCTAAAAGAGCGTACCTACCAAAACCTGTACCAAAAGAGATTCAAGAAAAAATTTTAAATGCAGCAGCAATGACACCAAGTGGTGCAAATATGCAACCATGGAAAGTAATAGCTATAAGCAACAAGCAAGTTTTACAAAATATAGGTGATGCGATAATAGAAAGAATGGGTGAAGGTTTTGAGCACGACCAACATATCCAATACTATCCTGTAAACTGGATAAACCCTTACAAAAAAAGAAGAATTGTAACTGGTTCTGGCCTTTATAAGCTAATGGAAGTTGATAGGAAAGATGATGACACACGTCTTAAAATGTGGCACGACAATTTTAAATGGTTTGGTGCTCAGACTGTGTTTTTTGTATTCACTGATAATGCAAATATTGATGGTGCGCAAGGTGCTTTAATTGATTGTGGGGCATATATGCAAAGTGTTATGCTTGCTGCACAAGAATTTGGAATAGATTCTTGTCCACAAGGTTCCACTACAGAATTTGGTAAAGTTGTATCCAGAGTTTTAGAAATGCCAGACAACCTTTCTCTACTATACAGTGTAGTCCTAGGCTATGAAGATAAAGAAGCTAAAATCAATACATACCAACCTAAGCGTGCATCATTAGATGACACGGTTACATTTATCGACTAAAATCCATAGATTAAAGGAGCAATCCTTTTTTCTCATACCTTTTTAACATACTTACATTACCACTCACTCCACCACTATGAATATATAATACCTCTTCATCAACTTGTTCTAATAATACTTTGAACATCAAGGGAGCATATAATAAATCAAATTCTATTCCAGCATCTAAAATTTGCTTGTATATTGAATAAAACTCAGAATATGGTTTCGCAAAATGATACTTTTTACTAGACTCTAGAATAATTAAGTTATCTGGAATTGGATGTAAGGCTAGCATCTGTTCTCTTAAGTACTTACTGTCTCCTACACATGGCGTTGTGTATATTTTGTATTCAGGTAAGGATAGAGCTAAATAAAGTGCGGTAGTCCCTGTTCCTGATGGAGTAGCCAGTGAATAAACACCAATATCAGCATCTCTAATCTCCTCAGCTAAAACTTCTAAACCAATTTTGGCTAAAGTATCTGCACCACCTTGATTAATTAGTAAAGTTTTTTCATCTCTACTTATTTGTAATGAGGCGATAAACTCTCTATAGTACTCATGTTCAATTTCTACATGATCCATTCCAAGCTTCAGTGACTCCGAAAAATTTCCATATTTTTCTTTCTTTAAAGTTTCGCTCATAGGTTTAGAGTAATAGAGAAACTTCCAATCTTTTTTATTACACATGGCAGCAATAGCTAACATTGCATTAGATTGTGTTCCACCATAAGAAATTATTTTGTTATAAGTAGTGTGTGAAGTTTGAAGAAGTGCGTAGAGTTTTCTAAATTTATTACCTGCTAAAAAAGGGTCTATAAGATCATCTCTTTTAACAAAAAAATGTCTTCCATCCAAAAATATTTCTGAGATGGAAGAAGGCGTCATTTACTTAATTGTAGCTTTTGCCTGAAGTTTTTTCATTGTATCTGCAATCGTTGTTTTAAATTTTTCTAATTTTAATCTTTGTTCAATAAAAGACTTTACCTCAACAAATGACAAATTTTTAGCAGCTTTTTTATCTTCTAAATAAATTATATGATAACCAAACTGTGTTTTAACAGGTTGTGAAATTGTTCCAACTTTCATAGAAAATACTTTATCATTAAATGCAGGCACCATTTGACCTTTTGCAAAAGATCCTAAATCTCCACCCTTTGGTCCACTTGGTCCAACAGATTTTTCTTTAGCTAAAGCAATAAACTTCTCTTTAAGCGCCTTACCTTTAAGTTTTAAATCTTTTAAAAGTGAATCTGCTTCTTCTTTTGTTTTTACTAGGATGTGTCGAGCATGAACACTATCTTGTTCTTTAAACTCTCCTTTGTTATCCTTATAGTATTTTTTAGATTCTTTTTCTGATACTTTAACTTTGTCCATCTGCTTTTTTTGCCAAATCTGAACTGCTATCTCTTTTTTTACTTTTTCTTGAACTTTTTTATATTCAGCTTTAAAATCTCTAGAGCTTAACACTCCTGTCTTTTTAGCATCACTATAGATTAATTCTTTCGCAACAAGCTGCTCTAGTACTTGTCTTCTGAATTCTGCTTGTTTTTCTGGTGGAACTTGATTAAATCTTCCTTGTGTTGCATTCATTAGTGCACTATCAACATCACTTTGTGTTATATCCGTGCCATTAACTGAGACAAGTGTCTGAGCAGAAAGAATTGAAGTTGTTAAAAGCATTACAGATATGATTTTCTTGCTAATTTTCATGTAAAAAAGTCCTTGTTTTCGTATATGCGGTAATTGTATATCACTTATGCTAATAGTTATTAAACAGCTAAAGCTTTAAGATGTTTGCTAGGCAGATTCTCAATTTTTCTATATAAAGTTTTATTTCATGATTACGTCGTTATAAAAATAAATCTGATAAAATGTCATTTATATTAAAAACTAGAGTTTAATGCAGGGAGGCACTAAATGCCGCGCGTAAAAAAAGCAACAAAAAAAGAAATTATTGAGATCCACCAAAGATTTATAGATAGGTATAGTGATGCCGTAACTGAGTTAGAATATAAAAATGCTTATGAACTAGTTATAGCAGTTGCACTCTCTGCACAATGTACAGATAAAAGAGTAAATATCATTGCTCCTCCTTTATTTTTGAAATATCCGTCTGTATATGAGTTAGCACAAGCTGATATTACAGAAGTAAAGTCCCTCCTTAACTCTTGTTCGTTCTTTAACAACAAAGCTAAAAATATAATAGCCATGGCACAAAGAGTAGTTGAAGTTTATGATGGTGAAATACCAATGGATGAAAAAGAATTACAAAGTCTCGCTGGAGTTGGACAGAAAACTGCAAATGTCGTGATGATCGAGTATACTGGTGCAAATCTAATGGCAGTAGATACACATGTATTTCGTGTTTCGCATAGATTAGGGCTTAGTGATGATAAAACAGCCATAAAAACAGAAGCAACTTTAGTTAAAAAATTCAAGAATAACCTGCATGCACTTCACCAAGGTATGGTTCTCTTTGGTCGCTACATCTGTACTGCCAAAAATCCAAAATGTGATGAATGCTTTTTAACAGAGTTTTGTAGAACAAAAGAAACCTTTAGAGTTTAGGTATGAGAGATGCTTAATTCATATATGATAAAAATACTATTACCTATAATTGCTCTACTTTTAAGTGCTTGTGTGAATAAACGTGGTGTTTCATTGCAATACTATGCTGATTGTAAAGAATACTATGACTTACAAGGTTTCTACCATAAAGATTGTGATGATGAACTTTTTACACATAAAGAAGCATATGATAAGATTAAAGATACTGGTGGAAAAATCATTGACACCTATACAGGAAAGAAGAAAAAAGAGGTATCTAAACCTCAACCTAATGTTTGGTAGAGTTACTTTCTATTTAACAGCTATAAAAGTACAAAAGTTTGCCCAACGAAATACGACTTCACAATGAGAAAATCCACAATTCAAGGCCATTTTGATGTTTTCTTCTTCACTGTATGGCACAAGTACATTCTCTAGAGCTTCTCTTTTTTGCATAATTTCATACTCTGAATAGCCTTGCTCTTTTTTAAAATCATAATAACACTCGATAAGATCTTTGTTTAATTTTGAGTGATGAGAAATAACTTTTTCGCTAAAAATAAAGAGACCTTCTTTTTTGAGTGAAGCAGCTATTTTTCTTACTAACTCTTCTCTTACTAGTGGTCTGATAAACTGTAATGTATAGTTACTAACAAATACATCAGCCTCTTTATACTCATACTCCAAGATATCTGCATTAAGTACTTTAATATTTGCTCCATATGCTTCACACTTACGTTTTGCTTGCTCTAGCATAGCTTCTGAATTATCAAGACCTATAAGCTCGACTTCTTCCTTTAACCCTCTGTGTATGTTTAAGAGTAATGAGGCGGTAGAACAACCAAGGTCATACAAGCGACCTCCACTCGGAAGTTGTTTAAGAGCAAAAAATTGAGTAATTTTTTGACTCTCTTTATAGAAGGGTACACTTCTTTGTAACATATCATCAAAAACAGCCGCTACTTCTGCGTCAAATTCAAATTGTTTCTTGATTGGTTTACTGAAAACTTTATCATTCATTTATATTCCTAATAGCTAATTTTAACAAAATTCTTATGATATAATCAAATTATACGACTTAATATACAGTTCTTAGATTAATAATGAGAGGTACCATGGATATAGAACTAGAAACTTCCACACTTATGATGATAGTTTTCATATTTGCTTTTATAATCAGTATATGGAAAATCTACCCTTTTTTGCAAACAAGAACCTTAGCAGATGATGACACAACACTTGAAGCTCAAGCAGAGCTTGTAAAGTTTGTCTTAAAACATCTAGGCGATGAGGATAAAGAAACTGTTAATACTAAAGAGTTATTAGAGAAAATTAAAAATGATACAGATTTTAATAAAGAACACTTTTGGAGATTTAATCAAAATAAGTTAAATCAACTACTCAAAAAGTTAGATTAAAACTGCTTTAGCTAAAGCTTTATAAACACAAAGATTTGGATATAATTATTAATAGATCAATTATTAAAGGAAATAATATGTCAGGTAAGTTTAGACTAGTAACTAGAAGCGATATGGATGGATTAGTGTGTGCAGTTATATTTAAGCAACTCAAAATGATAGATGAAATTATATTTGTGCATCCAAAAGATATGCAAGATGGAACTATAGAAATTACTTCAAATGATATAATTACAAACTTGCCATACTATGCTAATGCACATTTAGTGTTTGACCATCACGAAAGTGAAGCTATGAGAAACTCTGAAGCTGATAATTACTTCATAGATCCAAAGGCACCTAGTGCAGCTAGAATTGTCTATGAGTATTATGGTGGAGCTGAGAAACTACCTGCAATTTCCGTAGATATGATGGAAGCGGTTGATAAGGCTGATGCCGCACAATTCACAAAAGAGGATATTCTTAATCCAAAAAGTTGGGAATTACTTAGTTTCTTAATGGATTCAAGAACTGGACTTGGTAGATTTAGAGAGTTTACTGTTTCAAATTATAAGCTTATGATGGATCTTATTGACTACTGTATAGATCATAGTATCGAGGATATAATGAAGCTTCCCGATGTTGTTGAGAGAGTTGAGCTATTTAATAAGTATACTGAAGATTTTAAAAATCAGCTTCTTCGGTGTTCAACAATTCACAATAATCTAATCGTACTTGATTTAAGAGAAGAAAAGATTATCTACCCTGGTAATAGATTTATGATTTATGCACTCAATCCTGATACAAATATATCTATACATGTTCTTTGGGGATTTAAGAATCAAAACACAGTATTTGCGACAGGAAAATCTATTGTAAACAGGAGCTCAAAAACAAATATTGGAGAGTTAATGTTCAAATATGGTGGGGGTGGTCACAAGGCTGCTGGTACCTGCCAAATAGATAATAATAAATCTGAAGATGTTTTAAAAGAGTTGATAGAAGCAATTACAAATGATGGATAGATTATATACTTAGTATATTAGCCTCTTTATAAGAGAGGTTAATATCTAACATACTTTCTATCTAATCCATTTAAATCTTTAAAAGCCTCTTCAACTCTAGAAACCAAAGTTTTTTGTCCATCTCTTAACCATTTTCTAGGGTCATAATACTTTTTGTTTGGCTTAT
>NZ_JBLHOE010000107.1:0-6000 GCF_047622445.1 Sulfurimonas sp. | reverse complement strand
ATTTTATATGATTGACAAAAGTAGATACACTAAAAGAATAAAGAGTAGAAATTTGTTGAAATTTTTACAAACAAACGGTTACCCAAATTTCACTTCTGATTATAAGTTTATTACTTTGAGTGCGATGCCGATTATAAATTATGCAATAAATTTATAATGAAATATCAGACATTAGATGTCTCAAAAATTGCATCAAATTATAGTGTTGGTGGACATAAGACAAGAGCAGGCTTTAATATGAGTAGTGAATATACTTTACAAAGTGCATCAGAAGAGATTTTAGAATTAATAAATAAGGAAATATAGTTTGAAAAAAAATAAATCTGAATCAACAGTAACAGTAATCTTTTTAGGATTGATAATTGCAGCCGCGGCATATGTATACACATCAGCAACATTTGAACAAGATGCTCCATTGGTAAAAATAGAGAATAACGGATTTTGGAATCTTAAAACACCTTTAGAATTGTCTATTGATGATATGAGTGGAGTTAAGTCTTACAAAGTTACTTTTAAAAGTTCTAAGGGCGAATCTACTATTCTTCATGAACAATTAATCGTGGCTGAAAAATCTTTAAAGCTTGAGATTAAAGCTCCCAGAAATGCTTTTAGTATAAAAGATAATGATGTTAGCATCACTGTTGAAGCAAATGATGCTAGTTCTTGGAATTTCTTAAAAGGGAACAGTGTTAAAAAATATTTTAATATCTTAATAGATAAAAGAAGACCAAACACAAGTATTGTGAGCAACTCATATGGTATTAAAAAAGGTGGTTCAGCACTTGTTATTTTCAAGGTAAAAGATGAAAACCTTAAAGATATTTATATAGAAACGAGTGCTAAAAATATATTTAATCCTCAACCATTCTATAAAGAAGGTTATTATATTTCACTTATTGCATGGCCAATTACTAGTAAGAGTTTCGATGCTACAATAGTTGCAAAAGATCATGCTGGAAATATTAAAAAAACACATATTCCTTTGTATTTAAAAGCTAAGAAATATAAAATATCAAACATAAAAATTTCTGATAGATTCTTAAAAGGTAAGATTGCAGACTTAGCAGAAGAGTTTGCTAAGACTCAAGGGATAGATGACTCTATAGAGCAGTTTAAAATTATTAATGAACTAGTAAGAGAAAAAAATGAAAAATTAATTCATGAACTTGGAACAGTTATTTCAGAAGAGCAAATAGATGATTTTCATATTAATAAAATGTACCCATTGAAAAATGCAAAAGTTGTTGCATCATTTGGAGATCATAGAAAATACTTCTATAAGGGTGAAAAAATCAGTGAATCTTATCATTTAGGTTTAGATTTAGCTTCGAATGCAATGGCAAGCATTAAGCCTCAAAATGGTGGGAAAGTTGTATATACTGAATACAATGGTCTTTATGGAAATATGCCTATGGTAGATCACGGCTTAGGTTTATACACTTTATATGGACATTGTTCAAGTGTTAATGTAGATACTGATGAAGAAATTTCTGCAAAAACAGATATTGCGAATACTGGGAAAAGTGGCTATGCGATGGGAGATCACCTTCATTTTTGTGTTTTAGTTCAAGGTATAGAAGTTCGTCCTCAAGAGTGGATGGATACGCAATGGATTAAACTTAATATAACAGATGTTATTGATAGCGCTAAAGAAATAATAAATCAAAGTTAGTTGAAAAAAATATGTACCAAACTACAATAAAAAAAGCTGTTGAATTAGTTGGAATAGGACTACATAAAGGTTTTCCTGTTCGTTTAAGACTAGAGCCATTAGAATTAAATGCTGGAATTATTTTTTATCGTAGTGATGTTGATGTAGCAATACCACTCATTCCTGCTAATGTAGTAGATACTAAAATAGCAACGGTAATAGGCAAAGATGGATATGTTATATCTACTATTGAACATATGTTATCAGCTGTTAAAGAGCCACTTTATAGTTTTGAAAAAATGGCTAAGTTTTTAATTCCTACATTTTACGTTAAGTCAATATTTACCAATATAAATAAAGAGAATAAAATTCTACTTATTAATCTCATATAATTATCCTAATTATTTTTTCATACTCTAATTTGTCCACTACCATAAATTTTAAACTTATATGTAGTAAGTCCTTCTATACCCATAGGTCCACGTGCATGAAGTTTGTTTGTACTTATTCCAACCTCTGCTCCAAAGCCAAAAGAGCCACCATCTGTAAACCTAGTTGAAGCGTTTACATATACAGCTGCCGCATCAATTGCATTTAAAAAAACTTCCGCTGTTGTTATGTTTTGGGTAATGATAGCTTCGGAGTGACCTGAAGAGAATCGTACAATATGCTCTATCGCCCCATCAACACCATCTACTATTTTTATATTTAAAATATTAGCTAAATATTCAGTATCAAAATCTTCATCAGTTGCATTTGCCATTGTGATAATCTTTTGAGTATTTATACACCCTTTAAGTTCAGTCCCAGTCTCATCAAATGCAGCTTTTATTTCAGGAAGTGCATCTTTAGCGATAGCTTTATCTACAAGTAGTGTCTCCATTGCATTACATACGCCTGGTCTTTGCGTTTTAGCGTTTATCGCTATGGCTATAGCATTCTCTAAAATAGCTTCTTTATCTATATAAGTATGACATTGCCCCTTATCGTGTTTTACTACACTTACAGTTGCATTTTCACTTACGTGTTTTATGAGTCCAGCTCCACCACGGGGAATAATTAAATCTACATATTTATCCATCTTTATAAGCTTATCTACACCCTCTCTTGAAGAGTCAGGGATAAGAGAGATTAACGATGGAGGCAAATCATTTTTGACTAAGATACCTTGTAAAACTTTTGCGATGGCTTCGTTAGAATTTTGAGCTTCCTTTCCACCTTTTAACACACATACATTGGAACTTTTAAAACATAATGCAGCTGTGTCACTTGTTACATTTGGACGAGATTCATAAATGATGCCTATCACACCGATGGCGATAGAAACTTTTTCCATCTTTAATCCATCTTCTGTAACCCAGCCGTCAAGAACGCGACCAACAGGTTCTTTAAGCGCAGCAATCTCTTCAATAGCTGCTGCCATAGCATTTACTCTACCATCATCAAGTAGAAGTCTATCCATAAGTGCTGATGATAGATTGTTTCTTACTCCATCATGCATATCAAGAGTATTAGATTTGAGTAAATCAAAGCTATTATCTCTTAAAGCTTGTGCCATCTCTCTTAATATTCTATTTTCTCTCTACCGCTTAGCATTGCTAAAACTCTACTTGAATTTTTTGCTTCTTGTAAAAATATTTCCATTTTATGTCCTTATTTTTTAGCTTTCTTTTTTACTTGTTCTTTGTTTCTTAGTAAATAGAGTTCCTCTATTATGTACCCCATCTATCAAATACTCTCTAGCAGATGTTAAATCGTAACCATTACATAAAAACATCTCTTTATCTTTACTCATAATGTATTGAGCAGCATGAAGTTTTGTGACAATTCCACCCGTTGCAAATTGAGAGTTTGGAGTATGTTTTTGATTTAGCTCTTCCTCTTTTATTTGGGTTACTATTTTTCTTATTTGTGCTTTAGGATTATCTTTAGGGTTTGAGTCGTAATAACCATCAATATCGCTTAATATTACAAGTAAATCAGCTCCGGTATAGTGAGCAACATGGGCAGATAGTTGGTCATTATCTCCAAATAGCTGATCTGGAGTCGTTGAAATATCATTTTCATTTACAATAGGTAAAATGTTATGTCTTAATGTTCTTTCTATAATATCTTGAAAGATTTCAGTGTGTACTCTTGAATCAAAATCTTCCTCGGTTAATAGTATTTGAGAGATAGTTACATTATAAATATCAAACTTATTTTTATAAGCACTCATAAGAATAGGTTGCCCTACAGAAGCTAAAACCTTTTTACTTGTAGGCATACTTCTATTTAATTGAACTGCTGTATACCCAGCAGCAACTGCACCAGATGAGACTAAGATAACTTCATATTTCTTCCTAGCTTCAGCAATTAAAGAGACCAGATTTAACATCCTCTCTTTTGCTATTGTTGTTGTTTCCGTTAAAACACTGCTTCCTACTTTAAAAACTATTCTTTTCATCTTTTCCCCTTAATTTATTTAAAATTTCACTCTAGAATAATGGTTCATTCTTTTGTGAGCTAAGGTTTCAATCATTGTTTATAAAGTTCTCGTAAACTTTTGGCTTAAGTGTTTTTCTTCTATTTTCAACTAGTAAGTCATTATAAAAATACATATATTCAGGAGAACCGTCAAACCATTAAATATCATTTTTTTGCTCAAACTTCTTGAATAGATATTAAATCTTTGGAAAGATTTATTTCATCCATATATAAATCCTTTGTTACAAACAGTATACTACTAAATCTAAGATTCTAATCAAAATGTTGGTAAAGGCTGGACTATAGCGATTAGAAACTGAAATTTTACAATCTTGCAGTTGGCAATTTATTTCATGTACGACTTGGTGAGGCTTTAAATTGATGATACAATTTTAGTGATTATTTCTATAGCTTAGCTAAAAAAATAATTATTAGTAACGACGGTAGTCTACTAAATGAATTTAATTCTACCTAATAATGGATTATGACAGCTACTTACTGAAGATAATTAGAATTCTTTTGATGGCAATTTCCGGTCTTAGTATTATGCATATAAGAGAACAATTTGGTCACAAAAAGTCAGATATGACTGTGAGTTATAGTCATCTGATTCCTAATGAGAGACATGAGAGTACAGAAGTTATATAGGATGGAAGATATTAAATCAGTGTCTCTAGAGTGTTCGATAGGGTCCCTTTAAATTTACTTTTTTTAAAAGAAGTAAATCATTAAATTTCTTCTGCATCCAGAACATCTTTACCAGACAACTTCTCCATTTCTGATTCTACGGCATGTAAAAAATCATTTTTACTTTTTTCATCCATGTTATTTTCTAGTATTTCTAAAATATATTTTATTCCATTGGCATTGATCTTTTTAGCACTTGCAAGATAGTGCACAAATGTGATAGCTTTTACATCATTAATCGAATATAGTTTTTTTGTGTCTTCTTTGTTTGGTAGCAAGCCCTTTTCTTCATACATTTTCAAAGTTCTCGGTTTTGCTGTAAGAATTTCAGCAATACTACTAAGCGGTAAAACATTTTTTTCATTATTTAATAAAGCCATCAATATCCTTTTATTTTAGAAATTATACTATGAAATTTTAAAATATGTTATCATGCTTTAAATTTACAAATTTATTGTAAAAAGTATACATAAATAATAATTTATTTTACATATTAATTGCATCTAAATATATTGAAAATACATGAGTATTCTAGGAAAAACAGTTCAAGAAGTAAAAAGTGTCGCTTAGGAGTGGCAAAAAAAACAAATGTTACTCATGCTACTGCTGCTAAATATATAGATATTTTCAGTCTTCGTATTTCGTGTATTAGTAGCTTATCTAATAGCGACACTTGTAATCTCTTTTATACTATTAGGAATTGACAAATTTCCAATTTTAACAGATCCTTTTCTCGCATTAAGAAGGATGTTAGTCATAGCAATGCCAGCATCAATGGGAGCAATTATTGTTGATAGTTTTGACAAAGAATAATGCTAATTTAGGTTTAAAGTGCAACACTCATAAAATTCAATAGAATCTCTAAATGCAACTAAAAAAAGACTAAATCTAAAGGCTCATTCCCCACAGTAGAGTCTGCTTTTAAGATTAGGTATCTTGCAACACAAGAGCAAGAGGAAAAGAGCAAACCCAATAGTATTAGAAACTGGTATGAGATTTATCCTCAACTTAGTATCTTTTTCAGCGAAACTGTGTCAAAATATGCCAAGTGATTTAGGAATAAGAGGTGGGTCTACACGAGTTTATTTTACAGCCTCTATTTCAACTTTGTTTTTACCAACTACTCTGGCTTTTAGGCGTTTAAAGTTCTTTTTTTCAATGGTGATTGTATCATTAAGTCTACCTTTTTCTAGTGC
>NZ_JBLHOE010000106.1:0-6135 GCF_047622445.1 Sulfurimonas sp. | reverse complement strand
TTACCCTGAAATTGTAATGGTATACACAAAACGGATTTTACTTTTCGCTTTAAAATATCTGTATCATCTTTAAAAATTGAACTTTCCGACGCATTATCTAAAAGTAAAGCCTCTTTTGTTCGCTGAACATAATTTACAATAGAGTGAACAATCTTTTGAGCATCTTTATAAGGTATATTTTGCATTACTGTTTCACTATCAATGGAACCTTCTGCTTGAACAAATAATTGCCCCTCTTCTTCTAATAATAATATTCCATATTGTGCACCGGCATTTTCTATGACAATCCTTATCAAAGTTTGTAATAAATTTGGTAGTTTTTGTTCTTTTGAAATGACTTCAGTAGACTTCATTAATGTTTCAACATCTAAACTACTCGAAACTTTATTTTCACGAATATTTAATGTAGATGAATTGCAATTTACACCCCAGCTATTAAAACATCTTCTAGATTCATCTTCAAAAATTATAGATGCTTTTGTTTGTCCTGCAGATAGGTACATGTCAGCTATTAACATATTTGCTATCGCTTGAATATGAGAAAACCCAGATACATCAGCTGATTCTATAGCAATTTCATAGCATTCAAAAGCCTTTATGAAATTTTTGTTTATACAAAAATATTCACCTTCTAAGATTTTTGTTCTTGCTAGGAAATTTTCTTTACAACCTTTGGAATATTTTTTAAACAACTTGATAGTTTTATGAATTTCATATTTATATTTTAAGCGATTGAATACACTTGATTGCTTAAACAGTCTTGCTAATATAAGAGCATTGTAAAACTCGTGTTCTGTACTATGGAGCATACCTTTGGAATCACTCATATACTTTTTACTCAATATGCTTATTTCAAATGCCTTTTCGTACTCTTTACGAATATATAGTGAAATCATCTTGTTAATAAAATAGTAATGTGCAAAATGACGAGATCCATAGTCATTTAAATCATCTACATATTGTTCTTCTTTGAAGCTATCATCATTATATGATGATATAGAATCTGTAAGTCCCTTTAAATTGCTTATTGTTTGTTTAACACTTATTATCGCACCTAATTGTTCACTAGCCCCAATACGATTTAAAGTACTTTCAAAAGAAGTAATCACTTTTAAAATTTCTTCAAAATTTCTACCACGTATAAACATACTCTCAACTATCCCGGCAGCAGCACATCCTGAATGAAACCAATCACCAACTTCAAGTCCATGCCTATATGCTTTATACCAATTTTCTTCACTATTTTTGGAAGAATTCACCCATGAATTAGAAAAATAATTACAAACAAATTCAACTTCTGCTTGTTGAATAGTATTTTTATGTTTATTTATCATATTAAGTGCTAATTGGGCATATTTGTAACCTAATGTATGATTGCCCAATACAGCTCCTTGAAATATAACACCAAAGACCATATAGCCTACAACAGCTTCTCTTGTATTTCCATGTTTCAAACATAGTGTGACTAGCTTCAAGGATATAGCAACACATAGTTCTGGCTTTATTTGATATGCAGCTTTTAACATCGCGGATAGTATACGTATAAGCATATTTATACTTGCATCACTGGCTTCTGGAAGATCTAATAATTGAGCTACCTTATAGTTTTTTAGTTTGAATTTTAACTTTATGAAATCCAGGATAAATAAAGGTGCTATAAAGCCTGAGGGGAGATTTATATTGAAAAGATTAGCAGCAATTCTTCCTATGTTATAGGCTTCTTCAAACTCTGAGATATCAGTATAGAACTTAATCATTAGCTCATAGATATAGGCTTTTTCTAATGCTTCGTTGCTTGAATTGATAGCTAGATTGTAGTATTTAATGGCTTTTTCTTTATTATTGCATAAATGTTCACACTCTGCTCGTTCTTTATATATTAAACTTTCTGAATAGTCTTCTAAAAGCTGAGGCATTAATGTCATTGCTCGTTTGACATTATAAAGAGCCATAGTAAAGTCACCGGTACTTTTTACTTGCAATGAAGTTACAAAATAAAGTTTAGCAATTACCAATAAAATATCTGCAGAAGTTATCAAGGAAAAAGCTTGATCTAGGTGATTTATACACAAAAGGAGATTCTCCCCATCTAAGCTACTCTGTTTATTAAATAAGTACATTCCTATGTCTAAATGAATCTTTTTCTTTTCATCTTTACCCAGGGTTGAATAAGAGGTTTCTTGCATTTTGTCATGAATAAAAGAATAATACTTTTGATTATTATAAGTCTCTTCAACTAACCATTCTTCTTCTATTGCTATATCTAATGAAGCATAAAACTCAGCATCATTATTATATATAAGCTTTAGTTCTTTTTCACTAAATTTACTCCCTATGCAAGATGCAATTTTAAGTAAGTTTTGCACATTTTCAGACATACCTTTAGCTCGTGAAACTAGAAGATCAAGCACATTATCGCTAATAGGTAGTTTTTTTATTTTTTCAATATCACACTGCCAAGATATTTCTTCATTATCAAACCAAATTGCATGTTCTTCTATCAATCGTTTAATGTATTGCACTACAAAAAAACTATTACCATTGGTCTTATAAAAAATAATGCCTGATATTTTATTTGCTATATCTTTATTAATACATTGGGATAGAAGTTCATGAATTGAGCTTTTATTCATATTTACAAGCTTTATCTCTTTCGTATTAATTTCATAGTGCTCTAACTCTTTTAACATGATATTCAAAGAATCTTTTTCATTAATCTCATTATCTCTGTATGTGATAATAACTAGTAAATTAGATATATCATGAAGTGCTGTTTTAAGTAGTGAAATTGTAGCGTTGTCAGCCCATTGCAAGTCTTCGAAGAAAATACACAATGGCTTATCAATTGAAAATACTTTTAAAAAGTTAATCAATAGTCTGTCTAACCTTACCTTTGTATCTTGTGCTGACAAAATTTCAACCGATGGCTGTTCCCCGATTATAATTTTAAGTTCAGGAACAATGTCTATAATAATATTGGCATGTTCTCCAAGTGCTTCAGTTATTTTATTTCTATATCTCGATAAAACTGACTCATCTTCAGATAAAATCTGTTTAATCAGATTTTGCAAAGAAGGGTATAAAATTTCATATGATGAGTAGTTTTTATATTGCTCAAATTTATTTTCTAAGATATATCCAAACCTATCGTTTGTTTGCTTTAATGCATATTTGGAAATAGCAGATTTTCCAACTCCTGATACACCAATAACACTAAGTAAAGTAGTACTCTTAAAGTCCATATTTGAAAGTAGATTTTTTATTTCTAACTTTTGATTATCAACTCCAAAAAGAGTATTTCCCGGGTTAAATTGAGATATTCTTCCAATATTGTCTATTTCAAAGTTTAAAACTTTTTTTTCTCTTTTGATTGATTTTAAACAAATTTTTAAGTCATTTTGTAAAGAAGATAGATCATAATACCTTTTAGTTGGGTCTTTATGTAGCATTTTTGAGATTATATTAGATACAACAAGAGGTAACTCAGGTAAAATATCTAAAAGAGGAGGTGCTTCTTTAGCTACCTGACTATGTAATAGACCTATCTCATCTGTATTATCAAAAGGTAAGTGCCCACTTAACATCTTGTAAAAGATAGTTCCAAGCGAATATATATCAGTATTATTACTAACTTTATAGCCTACCCTATTGCTTTGTTCTGGTGCTCTGTATGCCATATCTTTAAAAAGTTGATTACCATCATCTACAGAAAGTCCTGTCAACATAATTTGATGGTTCCTTGTATCAATAAATATACAATTTGGAGAAAGGTTAGCATGAATTTTATTTTGTTTATGTAAAACAGATAGTGCATTTGTTATTTCAATAGCAATAATTAAAAAATTATTTAATTGTATTTCTTTCTGGTCAATATAAGAATTTAGATTAAGTCCGTCAAAATATTCTTTCAATATATATAATCTACTTTCGATAGACTCTAATCTATATTCTAGATTTTTCAAATATGAACCTTGTTTCCCACAATATGTGTACAAATTAAATATATTATAGCAAAATATAGACTTTATTAAAAAAAGGAACATAATTTTCTACTTTTATTTATAGTTCATCAAGTAATAACTTAACCATGTAAAAGAATATAACTTATTTTTATCTTTAAATAGACCATACAATACTCCCGTTACTTAATCTTAATCATATAAGGGTATAATTGCAAAAAAAATTTCTAGGAAAATGTTTAATAATGGAAGAATTAAGTTATTACGAAATATTAGAAGTCTCAAAAAGTGCAGACAAAACAACTATAAAAAAAGCCTATAGAACAATGGCTAAAAAGTACCATCCTGATAAAAATCAGGGTGATGCAGATGCAGAACATAAGTTTAAACTTTGTAACGAAGCATATCAATGCCTAAGTGATGACCAACAAAAAAGTGTTTATGACCGTTATGGTAAAGAAGGTCTACAGCAAGGTGGTGGTGGACGTCGTTCAAGCAGTGGATTTGATGACTTAGGTTCTATGTTTGAAGATATGTTCAGCGGAGGAGGAGGAAACTCTCGTCGTCGCCAAAATCCAGAAGATATGGAAAAATACCAACTTGACATGAATGTAGACATACGTGTTTCTTTTCATGAAGCAGTATTTGGCTGCGAAAAAGAAGTTGAATTTCAATATAAAAATGCTTGTAAACCTTGTAAAGGAACTGGTGCAAAAGATGGAAAACTTTCCACTTGTAAACAGTGTAAAGGACAAGGTCAAGTGTATATGAAACAAGGTTTCATGACTTTTTCTCAGACATGTCCAGTATGTAATGGTGCAGGTTCTGCTCCAGCTGATTCTTGTAAATCATGTAAGGGTAAGGGATATGAAGGTACTCGCGAAAAAGTGAGTATCAAAGTTCCTGCAGGAATTGATACTGACAACCGTTTACGTGTTTCAGGAAAAGGTAACATTGGTAAACGTGGTACACGTGGTGATCTTTATGTTACTTTCACGGTTCAAGCTGACAAACACTTCCAAAGAGAAGGAAATGATGTTTATATCGCTATTCCTGTTTTCTTTACACAAGCTGTAGCTGGAGATAGCGTTACTATTCCATCATTAACTGGTGAACTAGAGTTAAAACTGAGTGTGGGTACAACAGATAAACAACACTTTACATTTAGAGGTGAAGGAATTGCAGATGTTCATGGACATGGCAAAGGTAACCTTATCGCTCAAGTAAATATTACCTATCCTAAAAAGCTCAATAAAGAGCAAAAAGAACTACTTGCTCAACTTGAGGACTCTTTTGGTGCAAAAGAATCTAAGCCACATGAAAATGTACTTGATTCTGCTATCGATAAAATGAAGGGTTGGTTTAAGTAGAAAGATATCGAACTAGAACCTCATAGAATTTTTCAATCTCTATGGGTTTCGTAAGATAACCTTGCATACCAACATCTTGTGCTTTTTTAATATCTTCAGAACTAGTATCTCCTGTTAAAGCCACAATAACTACATCATTGTATTTCGAGTTATTTCGAATCTTTTGAGTCGCTTTGTAACCATTTAAATTAGGCATACTAATATCCATCAAGATTAATTTATACGCATAGCTTGATTTATATAACTCCCCAAGTGCTTCTTTACCATCATTAGCACATACTACATCTATGCTCATACCATCTAAGAGACCTTTAATTACTGCTTGATTAATATAGTTATCTTCCGCCAATAAGACTTTGTGTTGAGGAAGTTTTTCCAGGTCTGCTTTAGTATATGATTTATTTCTATTGTGCTCATCTGCAATTTCATAATTATATATACTTAATATTTTTTCAAAAAGCATCTGTTGCGTATAGGGTCTTTTTAAATACTTGTGTCCGCTGCTATCCTTGAGCTCATCTCTTTTAAGACTATCTATCCAATCTTCCATAATCACAATGTTTGGTAAACTTACTAGACTTAACTCATCTATTTTAGATAACTTAAAAAGTTCTTCATCAATAAAAAAGATATCAAAATCATGCTCTTGTAAATTATTGTATGCTTGATCTAGTGTTGCAATATTTGTCACAGTATAATGAAAATACTCTAACATATGTTTAATTGCATTAAGAGATAAAGGTCTTGAATCAAGTACTAAAACTTTTTTATTCATTAATTCCTTTGATGGCAAACGGTATTCTCTT
>NZ_JBLHOE010000105.1:0-6619 GCF_047622445.1 Sulfurimonas sp. | reverse complement strand
GTGTAACATCTGTCATTGGAAGCAATGCAGATCAATATCACAATTTTGTTGATCCTAACGTAGAAAATGGAAGAAAATGCTGGTCATGCCACAAAGAGGTGCCTCACGGAAAAGTTAGAGGTCTAACAACAACCCCATATAATTTGGGCTTACACGAAGTTGAATAAAGTTTAAGGGAGAAGAAATGAAGTACAAATTATTACTTGCAGGTTCTTTAGTTGCAATTGCTGTAATTTCACTAATGGCTAGTAGTGTCAATCAAAGAGAAGAAGAAAGAAAAGCACTCAACGAAAGACCACTTGTGGCAGAAGGAATTAAACATAAAAGTCAAGAGTGGGAGAGATACTATCCTAGACAATATAGCTCTTGGAAAAAAACAAAAGAGAGTTCTCAAATTACAGATATGTTAAAAGAAAAATCTCAACTTCCTGTTCTTTGGGCTGGATATGGTTTTGCAAAAGATTATAATGCTCCTCGTGGACATTACTATGCTCTACAAGACAATGTAAATAGTTTAAGAACTGGTGCACCTGTTGATGGGAAAACTGGACCTATGCCTACTGCATGTTGGACGTGTAAATCTCCTGATGTTCCAAGAATTATGGAAAGAGACGGCGAGTTAGAGTATTTTACTGGTAAATGGGCTAAGTATGGTTCAGAAATCGTGAACTCTATTGGTTGTGCTGATTGTCATAGTAATGTAACTGGTGAACTTAATGTAAGAAGACCTTACCTTGATCGCGCATTAGAATCAGCTGGTTTACCTAAGTTTGCAGACTCTACTCATCAAGAAAAACGTAATCTTGTTTGTGCTCAATGTCATACAGAGTATTACTTCAAGAAAACAGAATGGACAGATAAAGATGGTACTAAAAAAGTAGCTAAAGTTGTTACTCTTCCTTGGGAAAATGGTTTAACTGCAGAAGGTGCTGAGAAATATTATAATGATATGGGATTCACAGACTGGACTCATAAAATTTCTAAAACGCCAATGTTAAAAACACAACATCCAGGATATGAACTATTTAAAACTGGTATCCACGGTCAAAAAGGTGTATCTTGTGCTGATTGTCACATGCCATATACTCAAGAGGGATCAGTAAAATATAGTGATCATCAATTACAAAACCCATTAGAAACAATGGACAGAAGTTGTATGCCATGTCACAGAGAAAGTGAGAAAAAACTTAGAGGTATCGTACTTCAAAAGTATGTAAGAAAAGATCAACTACATGAACTTGCTATGGATAACTTAGCAAAAGCTCACCTAGAAACTGCAAAAGCTATGGAAGCTGGAGCAACAGATGAAGAATTAGTAGGTGTTCGTGCAGATATTAGAAGTGGTCAGTGGAAATGGGATTATGCAGTTGCATCTCACCCAGCATTCTTTCATGCACCAGAAGAAACATTACGTCTATTAGCAGTTGCTAATGAATCAGCAATGCAAGCTAGAATAGCTCTTGTTGGCGTTCTTGCAAAACATGGTGTAATGGACTATAGTGCTCCAGATTTTTCAACTAAGAAAAATTCTCAAGCATTAGCAGGTGTTCCTTTAGAGAAACTAGTTGCAGCTAAAAATGCGTTTAAAGCTACTCTTGAAAAAGAATGGTACAAAACAGCTGTAAAAAATGGTAATCTAAATATGGATTCAAGAAAAGAGGTTGATGAAACTTCATCTTATTTTAGTAAATAAGATTTCATACAATCTAATCTAGGGATTTTCCCTAGATAGTAAATATTGAGTATATTTAACTAAAGTGGCTTAAAGCATTTTTATTTAAGTATAATCGACAAAAACTCCAAAGGCATTTTTTGATTTATAAAATCGCAAGTTCATACAAAAGTATGATTGTATTACTTCTTATATTAGCAATCGGTGCTGCTGCTGGTACATTTATAGAAAATGACTTTGGAAGTGCTAGAGCTAAAGAGCTAGTCTATACTAGTTGGTGGTATCAACTAACGCTTCTATTTATATCTGTAAACTTATTGCTTGTTATCCAAAAAACAAAGATGTATAAAGTTAAAGCAAGAACTCTTTTTCACTTCTCTTTTGTCATTATATTATTTGGTGCGGGTATTACACATTTTTTTGGTCTTGATGGAATGATGCATATCCGTGAAGGTGAAAAATCAAATATCATTATGGTTGGAGAGCAAAAGGTCGAGACTTCTTTTTATATCTCTCTTCATGATTTTACACTCTCACGATACCCAGGTAGTCGTTCCCCATCAGAATTCAGTAGTAGAGTAACGCTCACAGATGAAGAAGAAGATGTAAAACTTGATACAGATATATATATGAATAATACGCTCATATATAAAGGGTATAAGTTTTTCCAAACTTCATATGATACTGATGAAATGGGGACTAAACTATCAGTCAACAAAGACCCCGGCGTTGAGATAACATATATTGGGTATACCCTCCTATTTTTAGGACTTATTCTCAACCTCTTTGATAAAAAATCTAGATTTCAATTGTTGATATCTAAAATAAAAAAGATGCCCATTGCTTCTCTTGTTTTTCCTCTACTCATACTTAGCCAAACTCCTATGTATGCAAATGATGATAGCTATACAGATAATTACCTCAAAGAACATAAAGAAAATTCAAAACTCTTAGCCCAACATTTTGCGACTATCGTTGTTCAAGGTCCAGTTGGTAGAATGAAACCACTTGACACACAAAACCGTGAAGTTCTAAATAAACTAACGGGGCGTGATACTTGGCAAGGGATGAGTGCTAACCAAGTTGTACTTGGTATGTTTTCTCGCCCTACTTTATGGAAAAAAGTAAATATAATCAAAGTAAAAACTCCCAAGCTTAGAAAAATACTTGGAGTATGTGAAAAACAAAAATTTGTAAAATTCACAGATTTTTTTGATGAGAAAGGTGCGTATAAATTAACTGCGCATGTTGAGCATGCAAATCAACTTGTACCTTCTAAAAGAGGTACCTTTGAGCGAGACCTAGTAAAAGTAGATGAAAGACTCAATATCGCTTTTATGAGTTACAGAGGTGTCCTTCTTACAGTATTTCCACTCCCAAATAATGAAAGAAATAAATGGGTTGATTTCAAAACTATGTTTGCGATGATAGATAATTCTGAACTAAAAAGAAGTACAAGTCGCTTACTTGATGCTGCTTATAACCGTAACTATGAAAAAGGCTTTACATATGTAGATGATATAAAAGCGTATCAGAATGAGTTTGGTAAAAATGTTATGCCAGAACAAGAAAAACTAGATGTTGAGTTATGGTTTAACCAGACATCTTTATTTTTTAGATTATCTCTTTTATACTTACTCTTTGGTGTAACACTACTTGTATATAGCCTTAGTTCTATGTTCTACAATAAAATTATTAGTAAAAAAATTAAATTTAGAATTAGTGCTATTTCATTAGTCTTTGTTTTAGCCCATACTTTTGGTATAGCTACGAGGTGGTATATCGGTGGATATGCCCCAATTAGTAATACCTATGAAACAATGATTTATATCGCATACTCTGCAATTCTCGCTAGCTTTTTCTTTTTAAGGAAATCTACTCTTGCACTTAGTGCTTCATTCTTAATGGCCGGTATCTTTATATTTGCCGCATACTTAGGTGAAATAGATCCTCAGATAACAAACTTAGTTCCTGTTTTAAAATCATACTGGCTAAGTGTACATGTTTCAGTTATCACTGCAAGTTATGGATTTTTTGGTGTTGGAGCGATTCTTGGACTTATAACATTACTTCTGTTTTCACTCAGAAATCAAAAAAGAGCACATATAGATACACACATAAAAAACATTACATACATCACTGAAGTAGTTCTGGTTCTAGGTCTTACACTTTTAGTAATAGGTAATTTCTTAGGTGGTATTTGGGCAAACGAATCATGGGGAAGATATTGGGGTTGGGATCCTAAAGAAACATGGGCATATATCTCTATCTTAGTATATGTAATTGTCCTTCATGTGAGACTTATCAAAGATATATATAGTCCATATCTTTTTAGTGTCTTATCCGTTATAGCATTTTACTCCATACTCATGACATACTTTGGAGTAAACTTTTATCTTGCTGGTATGCACTCGTATGCTACTGGAGACCCTGTTCCTATACCTATATGGGTATATATCACTTCAGGAATTGTTCTAAGTATCATGCTTATAGCATTTCCAAATAGAAACTTAAACAAATCAAAGGAAAAAAATGACAAAAATTAATACATTTATAGCTCTTGCTTTTTTAGCAATTAACCTTAATGCACAAGATGCAAAAACTGCTCCGATAGTAACTGACATTACGCCTAAGTCTGAACAAGCAGAGGTAAAACCATACTATCAAGGTGAAATAGTAACTATGGAACATGCTGGTGGATATACATACCTAGAAGTAAAAGAACATTCAGACAAAACATTCTGGGCAGCAGTATCCAAAACTGAAGCAAAAGTAGGTGATTATGTACGATTTAAAAGAGAACTCGTAACAGAGAACTTTAAAAGTAAAGCACTTAAGAAAACATTTAAACAATTGATGTTTGCTTCAGATTTACAATATAGAGTTTCTAAATCATAATTCACCAATTACACTTAATAATCTCGATAGAGATTTTATGCTTCGCTACCTAATGAAAAATATGTTGGAGATATTACATATATCCCTAGACCATAAAGTCGATTATATCTTGCTGCTGTAATAGATTTATACTCAAGAAAAGTAGTAGATTGATCTATCGATGACAATATCAAAGTGACTCCAGTAAACAATCCTCTAAATATGCCATTTAAAACAAGAGAACCTTCTTCTGGTCTCCTCTGCCATACAGATAGAGGAAGTTAATATGTTTATTATGCACATAAAGATTTATCACAAAGTTATGAGATTGTCCAAAGTATGAGGAGAAAAGGAAATTATTGGGATAATACAGTGGCTGAGAGTTTTTTTAACACTCTCAAAACTAAACTGACACATTATATGGTATATAAGACCAAAGTTCAAGCTAATCAGAGTATTTTTGAATATAAAGAAAAATGATGTTACAGAATAAAATTGCTGATTAGAGATTTGATTGATTAGTATAAATTAAGGTTGACACATCAAATAACGGATTTTTTATACGCTGACAGGCATCATATTATCTAATAAGACAAAGTCAAATCTTTTCGTTTCAATAATTTCAATTGTATCTTCAAGATTTAAAGCAAACGAAAAATTATATGTATCGTTTTTGAGTATGCTAATGACGACTTGAATATTTTAAATCAGATCATCTACTATCAAAAAATTTAATATTTTTTCAGGACATTATTAATTTGAATATATGCCACTAATGGGGAAGTCTCAAAATAAACTAAATTATTTTTTAGCGCAAAATTCTTTGTTATTTTTTGTACCTTTAGTAAGTTAAACCTTGGAGCCTTAGGAAATAAGTGATGTTCTATTTGTGTATTTAAACCACCATAAAACCAGTGAACAAACGCTCCACCTTTTAATGAGCGAGAAGTTCTCATTTGCAGTTCCATCCATGAAAGACCCTGAGCATCCTCTTCTTCTATCACTTCACAGCCTAAATGATTAGTAATAAACCCAAATGCCAGCCATACTGACAAAACAAGATTAAGAGTTAAAAATACTGTTAGAGCATCTATAGTTGGCAAAAAATAAAATATTGGTCCCCACACTATTGGCCAGTGAAGTAACATCATAAATAATTCAGTATATTTTTTTCTTTTTATAGAAAAGTTGTATGATTGTGCAATAAAAGCAGGATACATAAAAAACATAGCACCCCAAAACACTAAATATTTTGTAGCTCTCAGCCATGCTTTATTACCCATATCTTTATTTGTAAAAGCACCATCCATTGCTCGAATATCTTGATCTTTTTGAGGGATATTACAAAATGTATGATGATTTATATTATGCTTCCAATCCCACCATGAAGATGAGTTACTTAAGATAAATGCTGAAAATGGATAGCTTAATTTAAAAGCAAAAGCTTTGTTTTTAAAGTATTGTGTGTGAAGAATATCATGAGAAATAAATACCGCACGAGTAAAGATAATAACCATAAAAAAAGCGAGTGCATATGACGCCCACCATATACCTTCAGTCATATTCCAATTTATAGTGATAACATAAACTAAGACCATAGATAAGATTGTTGCGATCATCTCAATCGACCCACGTAACGGAACACGATTAAGTAAACCAGCTTCACGTACTTCAGCTTTAAGTTCATCAAATATATCAGGATATTTTGCAATTGACATGAATATTTCCTCGGTAAAAAATCATACTCATTATAACAACTATACTTTAAATGTATCCTTATTGTCATATATCTATTATAATATGATTAAATCTGCGAAATTGTAAAAATTACACTTACTACGCCAATTCAAGTTTAAAGTGAAACACTCTTAAAATTCAATAGGCGGGTAAATATAGAAGGTTAACTGCAAAAAGTGTAAGATTAATTATCCGACCAAAGATAAGGAAATCTATGTCTTATAAACAGTTAACCATGAAAGAACGATATCAAATTGAAGCTTTAATAAAAGAAGGCTTGAGCCAAAGAGCCATAGCAAATAATATTTGTGTACATCACTCAACTATCTCTAG
>NZ_JBLHOE010000104.1:0-6714 GCF_047622445.1 Sulfurimonas sp. | reverse complement strand
TGACTTGGAGTCAATCTAGATAAATTCCCATTTAAGAAAACTCGCTGATTTATGTTTTGTCCGACATGTTACATGTTCAAAACTCTCTAGGTTTATGATAGCTTAATTGCTAGTTTTCATTATATGATGTTTTGTTATGACTTTTAAATACATGCTCACTCATTCCATATTGTACTGTATGGTTTCTTGAACTGTTGCCGACCGACCCAAGGGTACGGGGAAATCTTTTCGATTATAAGAAAAAGTAGAAAATTACGCACCCGTTTTTTTTAATTAAGTCCAATCTTTGCATAAATATCTCTTCTTTTTCCTATCTTTATTACATTTTTAGAAGAGCAATTTGGACAGTTTTTAGAATTTTTTTATAATCCATTATAGAAATACCTTGGTTTCTAACCAGTATAACGAAGTTTATAGAGGTTTTAACCCCCCCCCCATTTCTTTAATTAAGTCGTAAATAGTAATAATAATATAGTTTACTTATAATATTAATTATATATTATTATAATTTTTTAAGTAAGTTGTAGTTATAATTCTCTCGTTCAACCCCTTGGACTGTTGTGAGCTTATGTTTTTTACGCTTACAACAAATTTGTTTTTACTTCAAACTTTCCAACAACAATTGTAAATCTTTTATAGAATCAATCTTATATGTAGCCTTTGAAAAATCATGTGTTACTGTGAATTCATTTTTCACCACTACGCACTCGATCTCTGCATTTACAGCGGATGTTAACCCACGTTCAGAGTCCTCGATGATTATACATTCTTCTTTCGTTGCATTAAATTTTTTCATTCCAGCTAAGTATGGATCAGGATAAGGTTTTGAGCGAGGGTATTCTTCTACGCATAAAGTGAAATCCATATATTGTACTATATCTAGGTTATCATGTACTAAATCAAAATCAACTCTTCTAGACGTTGTGACTATGCCCATCTTATAAGTTTTTGAGAGTTCTTTTAAAACCTCTACAACTCCAGCTATTTCTATGTTTTGAGTTTGAATGAACTCTTGATAGTAAACATCTCTTTGTCTTCGTTTCTTATCTATCTCATTTTTAGAAATACCTTGCTTTTGTGCTATTTCCCAGGCAGTACCACCTCGAGCCATTATCTCCATATATACATCAAAGGTAAGCTCTAGTCCAAATTCAGCCAATGCTTTTACATTTGCTTTGTAGTAATACGGCTCAGTTTCAACAAGAACACCATCATTATCAAATAAAAGGTACTTCTTCACCATTAACTCCAAATATCTTTTGTGATAAGCACAGTATCTTCACCATTAATCAAAGAAAGTTCACCATCACTAATGTTAGCTTGTAAACTCATTGAACGTTCTACGATACTTTCTATTTCACCATCAAGATTAAGATATACAACTTCAAGGTTTTTAAAGCGTTTGAGTGATTTTTCTATCTGTTTAAACCAAGCAGTAGCCATCCCTTCTTGATATGTATAAATAATAACTCTATCAGAACGTCCACAAGCTTTTTTTATTCGCTTTTCATCTGGTTGACCCAAATCAATCCAAAGCTCAATATCTCCACCTAAAGACTTCTGCCATAAATCAGGCTCGTCATCTTCAGCTATACCTTTACAAAATACTAAATCTTCATTGGCATTGAGAATAAAAGCAATCAGTCGTACTATCAAACGTAAATCATTCTCCGATGGATGCTTCGCTAAAGTAAGGTTGTGTTCTTCATAATAGTGTGTATCCATATTTGCTATGTTGAGTAGCGCTTTATATATTGTTGCCTTTGCAGCCATGTAGTACCTTTATTTTCTCGCCATTTAAAATGGCATCTTCGACATTATGATCTCTTGTTGATCAACATACTGTTGACAATCTTTTGCACCTAACTTTATGCAAGTCTGTTGCCAAAGTTTTGAGTGTCCATCATCCTTCGTATGCATATGACCTTGCTTGAACATCAGGGCATGTGCATATTCATGTGCAATAACACTCTCAATCATATAGTCCATACTCTCTTGCATCACTTTTTTGTTAAGATATATTTTGATTTCACCATTTTTATAAGAAGTAAGACCATACAATCTTCCTTTAAACTTGTCTGTAACTATTAAAGGGATATTGAGTGTAAAACCATATTGCCTTTGCATGTTATAAAGGACTTCTTGTTCTTTTGCTTGTATCCGTTGTTTATAACTCTCCGGTATATCATTATTTTTAAATGTATAACTCTTATAGTAATTCAAAGCAAGTACAGAGATAGCTAAGACTATAACACTTGCAAATATTAATTCTAACTTCTTTTTAAACATCTTTTCTCTTTATATTTTATACCATTATACATAAAGTTATTGATTACAATCCAAGAATATCCTTTGGCTTTGCAAAAATACAAATACTTCTCTCTACAAGTAAACTAAACTTACCCTACCCTTTAGTTTATATATTATATTCACAAACAGTAGAAGTATTTTGTCTTAGTCACATAAAATCCGTTTAGAAATTAAACGATTAGATAAAGGATATTTATGTTAAATTCTACACCTTTTATGTCTCTCTTAGCAGATGAATTTGATGAGAAAGTGAAAGAAGGATACAAAATAATTGACATTAGAAGAGCTGATGAATGGGAATATTATGGAGTTATTGAGGGAAGTCATAAGATCACATTTTTTGATGAGGAAGGTGGATATGATGTTAAAGCTTTTTTAGAAGCCTTCACTCAGGTTGTTACAGATAAAGAGCAACCTTTTATCTTAGTCTGCGCTCATGCAAGAAGAACAAAATCAGTTGGTGAATTACTCGCTTTACAACTTAAGTATACAAATGTTTATGACTTAGACGGCGGTATAAATTGGGGTTGGCTAGATAAAGGTTATAAAACGATTAAACCTTCACTTTAATGACTACTTTTACAACTTTTGAAGACTCTTCAGTATTAATACAAGGCATATGTGAATCCTCAGGATAAAAAATAGCCAATTCACCTTTTCTTAAAATGATTGAAGAGTTCTCTTTTTTATCTTCATATTTGATAAAATCTATAATTTCATTATATGAAACTGCAACATCTAAATCATCTATGTGAGCTACTTCTATAATCTCTTCACCATCAACTATAAACTGGAAGTCAATGTATTTTTTATGAGACTCAAAAAAACACTCTCCTCTCTCTTTTGAGAGATACACTTGTTCTAAAGCAAAGCAATTTGCATCTATTTCTATTTTATTACATGTATCCATCACTAAGGAGAGTATATTTGCATTTTTTTGTGAGCTAACATCAAATACCTGCTCTAAATACGCAAAAGCTTTATGAAACTTTGCGTCACTTACCTGCTCTTTTAACAGATCCAATTTTCCAAAAACAGCCATTTTCATCTCCAATACTTTGTGACACGATATCATATTTTTCATTTCTATAAAAATATTGCTTTACTCTAGGAAATTAACTTATTCCTTCTCTTTTGATATTTTTTTCAATGCATCAATAATATCTTTGGGTTCCATACGGAGTTTATAATTCGTTTGTGCCTGCATTGCTCTCACAACTCCCTTAGTATCTATAACGAAAGTACCTGGGATTGGCAATGCCGTACGGTTTTTACCATTGTATGATTCTACATCAAGTCCATTTTTTTTATATATAGCGAGTATCTCTTTAGATAATTCAAAGTATAATTTATACTCTTTCATAACACTGTAATCTAAGTCACTTAAAACTTCAAACTGATAACTATCTTTTTTTATTTGTTCTGCTGATTTATCTGCTGTTTGTGGTGTTATGGTAATTAACTGAGCACCATACTTTTTAAATTCACTCACGCTATCGATCAGTACACTAAGGTGCATATTGCAAAAAGGACACCACGCACCACGATAAAAGACAAGAACAACAGGACCTTTTTTAAGTTCATCTTCTAAATTGACTTCTTTGCCAAAAGCATTTTTCAAGCTAAAATTTGGTGCTTTTTTACCAACCTTAATTCCTGGATCAGGAAGTGATTTAGCTAAAGATAGACCAGCCTGATTCATAACTTCCTTTTCCTCTGTAGAGAACTTAGAAGGAGCTTTCAAGCTCTTTAACGTGAACTGATTTAACGATTCTTGGTAGCTAGCTACTTCTGCTGCTTGAAGCATACAAAATGCATTCAAGCATACAATTAAGATTATATTACGCATAGTTTTTTCCTTTAATTTATTTATGACTCTTAAAAATACCTATAGTATTAAATCGTTATCAGGTGGTTCTTATTTTTAATCAGCTCGGTCAATGGTTTACCCCATGCTATTAGCTCAATTCCTTGATCTAAAAGAGCTTGTGTAGTTCCGAGATCCTCAGCACATTTGACACAGCTACTAAACATCACTCCTGCTTTTTGAGCATCTGCTACTAACTTTTTTATATGTTCGTTTTCAGCAACAAGCTTTGAAGTCGCTCCCCAAATGATGATAGTGATTTCATCCCACAATTTAAACTCCATTGTTTTTGTTGCATACAACAGTAGCATGTGTTCGGCTGTTAAAACGTTATCGTTCGTCCATAAGATATGTAATTTATTTTCCATTATATTTTCCTTTTACTTTACTTTGTTCATTTTCACATATTATAGAATAATTGTTCTATAATATGTGAAAAAAAATTATCTAATCATGCTCAATACATTTTTGATAATTGCTTCACCATCTTCTTTTGAATTATTATATTTTCCATACACATGAAAACCATGAATCATAGTAATAATAGTCAGGGCCATTGATCTTGCATCTCCATGAAAATCTCCATCCATAGACGCTTGTTCAAGACTTTTTTCCATTCCTAAACGTACAACGTCGAAATATTCTTTTGGAATATTGTATGTTTCTTCATTCATAAATTCTTTCTCTCTCATTGTATTTGAGAACAGGCAACCTTTAAATTTGTCATGAAAGCTAAAATATTGAAAGAACTGTTCAATCCCTTTTTTACCAGGATTGTTTTTCAAAATAGTAAGTTGTCGTGCTCCAATTTTTGAATAGTAGTGATCTAGTGCATCGTGAAACACTCCTTCTTTATCTTTAAATAAAGAGTACATCGTTCTACGATTTAATCCTGTATGCAAAACTAATTCAGCCATAGATACACCTTCGTATCCTTTTTTCCAAAATATTTCCATTGCATTATCAAGAACTTTTTCTAAATCATATTCAACTGGTCTTGCCATTTTCACCCTCCATTTTCAATATTATAGAACATATATTCTATAATGTCAAGGGTGCTCAAAATAAGGGTAATAATTAAATTTCATAAAAGTAACTCTGGTAAGATTTATCTAAATTTGATAGTTTCACGTTAAAAGCATCTTGTACCTTTTCTTGCATATCTAACCAAAAAGAGTCAAGAACTACACTTGCTCCTGAGTTTTGAGAGGGAACAAAAAGCTTGCCCTCCATTACTTCTATTATTTCTAAAACAATAATGTCTGAAGCATCACGAGATAGTTTATAACCACCATTAACTCCACGTATACTAACAACTAAGGAGCTTTTTTTCAAGCTAGAGAGTATCTGTTCGAGGTATCCGTGAGATATTTGAGTCATTGCGGCAATCTCTTTTATCTGCATCAACTTGCCATTTGGAGAGTTAGATAGTGTATACATTGCCGCAATTGCGTAAACGCCTTTTGTTGATATACCAACCATTAAACAAAAACTCGTTTATATATATGGTATATCTCACACCCTAGACAGTAAGAAAACGCAACCTCCAGGAAAATACATGCTAAAAGTATTCCACTAAATATATAAAATAAAAGTGTTAAGTTTAGTACGTAAAGAATAGCTATGGTTACTAAAAATACTAAACCAAAAAGAGATGCTAATTTTTTAGGTGCAGCGTCTACTTTTATGGTCTCTAACTTTAATATATTTTTTGTATTTTTTGAAAGTATAAAAAGTAAACTATACTCTTTGTTTAAAAATATTCTAGTTACAAAATCTAGTATAAGGAAAAAAACTAATGCTGAACTTTGAGTAACGAGAAATATACTAAATATAAGACCAACATAAAAAGCGTTGATTCTTGCGATGTTTGAGTCAACTGATACAAGTGAAATGGGACATGATTTGTTATTCATAATAAATCCTTTATTATTGTTATTTGTAATATTAAAGGATTTAGCTTTTAAAGTCAAGTAAACTAAGCGAGTTGCTAAGGATTAGCTATTCCCCATTTGCTTTTCGTTAGGTTTACGTACATGCTTCTTTTTAAACATAAATAATTATACATAGAATCTGATATACTTTCATCAATGATAAATGAACTAATATTAAACTACATCATCATATATGTCTTCTTAGAAATTTATGAAGTACAATGGCAAAAAGCAACTACTATGGTAGGTATGCTCGCACGAATGCATGAGTACTACAAAAAAAGTGTTTTCTTATTTCTCATCATGCACCCTACTTTTTACTTTTCAATTTTTATAATGCTAGTAAGTAACTACAATATGTATGCAATCTTTTTCTTTTCCATTAAGGTTCTAGATATAGCGATGAAAATAATGCTCATAAAACAAGTCTTTATTGATAAAGAAATTTCACATGAGTTAAGTCTTGCTCTACTCACACCACTTAACAAGTATCTTCCATATATGGGTCTTGTAGTTTATCCACCCTTTATTTATTTAGCTTTTTCCTAACACTTCATAGTACACAATCACTTCACCATTATTTACTATAATTTTACTACTTAC
>NZ_JBLHOE010000103.1:0-7016 GCF_047622445.1 Sulfurimonas sp. | reverse complement strand
ACTAGATCACATAGCTACTTAGGTAATTTATCTCCTTCAAAATTTGAGGAAATTAATTCGATGTTACGAAATGGAATAGCTGCTTAGAAATAAGTCAAAAAGTGTGTGAATTTAAGTTACCACTCCACTGTTACAAGTTGGTCAATTTTATAATTATCTTTAATATCAATTAAGTTTCTTGGACATGGACTTAATAAGGCTACTCTAAATAATAGATTTTCTATCTCAATTTCTTTAATTTCAAATTTTTTCAGTGCTCTACAAGAATCATTCAATATGTTTTTAGAAAAATTCTTGATTTCATCAATATCACCATTCAAAGCTTGTGTAATTAAAAATGGGTTTGAATTATATTGAGCATTTATGCCATTGACAGCAAAGTCTTTTAATTCAGGTCTTATTAAAAGTATTAAATCTTTGATTTCATCTTTAATCCAAGTTATATGTAATTTTTGAGTTTTTAATGCATTGAATCTTAAGATTTCTTCTTCAACTAAATGTTTTGATGCAGATCGATAGGAAATAAGTATTTTAAATCCGTTATTAATAATAGTAGAAAAAATACTATTTATACTTTTATCTAAGAACTTATCAATATCGTCGTATATAAACAAATACTTTTTAGTGTGATTTAAGTATTTTAAGTCAGATTCAACATTGTCTTGCTTTGTAAATACAACAGGAATATAGTCACTCTTTAATAAAGCTAGATGTTTTAGTAGGTGAGACTTTCCATGTCCTCCTGTTGCAAAAACTTCTAATACATTATTATCTGATTTTAAAAATTCTTTGAAGTCTTTATCATAAGATGAGATTTTTTTAGAAGTATGTTCATTTAATTGAGTTTCAAATTTTTTAAAGTGGTTTACTATATCTAAATTATAAGCCTTACAATCAAGTCTTTGGTTTAAAGTATAATATATATCATTACATTTTTGTTGATCATTTTCTGCAATAGATATAATAGTATGAAGGTCTAATAAATCTTCTTCATCAATACCCATTTTTTTCAATTTTAACTTTATTTTATCACTAAAATCTGGAACACCTACAAGATAACACATTTTTAATTTGTAATCTTTGTATGGCTTTAGCTCTTCTTTTTCATTTTGTTTTTTAATAGTAGAATAAATTTTATCTGCAGTTAATGTTGATGTTACTTGTATAAGTAGTTCATTTTCTTCATCTATTAGATCAATTGCCGGAAAGTTATCATAAAAAACTTCGTTAGCATTACTTATTTTAAATCTACAAGCACTATTTAAAAGATGCATAAATATATCTTCACCATATTTATTAATATCATACAATCCACTTTTAGTATCTTGCTCAACTTTTAATTTTATAAATAATAGCTTTTCTTTTATATATTCTAACTGTTTTATATAATCTATCAAGCAAATACTCCTCTGTAGAATTAAAAATATTATATATTTAAAGTACTTTAGCTGTTGTTAATTATTAGAATTTATATGAATAATTGAAATCACACTACTGCTTCCTATTACTTATGAAGTAGGATAATCTATTAAAAAACTTATTACTATAAGACTTATATTTGGAGCACAAAGTATTCAAATGAGTTTTCCATGTTCCACAAAGTGTTCATAAAGTCTAAATGTTATATTCCCACAAACCCTTAGGAATTTTGGAACAAAAAACTTTAACACTAATCATTCATAAAATTCGAATCCCTTTTCATCATCCATGAGTTGAAATTTTGAATAACTAACAAATCTCGGTGCCAATTCGGTGCCATTATATACCTGTTATATACTTTTAGGCTTTATTTCTTAAATGTGAAAACTTCGATATATCGGGTATATGAGGGTATTTAAGGGATTAGTTGAAAGTTTCCCTCTACCCCATCCACTTAATTACTACGTATAATTTTCCCACAACTCTATTTGGTCCACACATAGTTTATATTATTCCTTTGTTTTGTTTTAAATAAATCTTCTTCAAAATTATTTTTTTCATAAAATATATTCAAACCTTTGCTAATTGATAACAATCCTATAGTATTAAACTCTTTTTTTAAACAGTTTATTAAATATGTTCCCAAACCATTTTTCTGATAATATGCATCTATTGATATTTGATTTATATAAATCTTTTTTAAAAATTCATCTTTTATCTTGTAGTCTATAAATCCAATTCTATCAATATCTATATATAAATCCAATTGATTACTATTTTTAGTTTTATGTTCATAATATGAATAAAAAGTGCATCGTGAAAAAGCCTAACAGAAATCTGTTAATGTTAATTCGAGTAGACCTAGGCTTTATGTGTAGTTATTGTGTTTTTAAAGAATTATAAAAACGAAGTCAAATACAGATCAAGTATTATGATATTGGATTCATTGTATCGCAATAACACAGGGTAATTAAAAAAGATATATAGTTCTTTATAGGCTTAAGTAAATTGAAAGCTAAGATACTGTTAAACTCCAGTTTCGTAATTAAATATTAATCAGTTCATGATTTTTTCTTTTCCAATACAAGTAATTATGCAAAGTATCTGCAACTACATCTGCCATAATCGCTCTTAAAGGAGTCGAAAATGACTAAGAAACTTGTACTTTACACTTTTATAGATGCCTTTGGATACGAGATATATAAACAGCATCCATACTTCTTAAAAGACATCATCACTGATAAGCAATCCTTAAAATCAGTACTTGGATTTACAAACACTTGTCTTCCTTCTATACTGTCGGGAAAATACCCTCAGGAACATAAACAAGCATCACTATTTTTTTATAGTGATAACTCCCCTTTTAAGTGGATGAGAGCACTTTCTTTTTTACCAGGATTTTTTGACCGTTTTAGAGTTCGAAATATTTTAAGTAAACTTGTGAAGAGACTCCATAATTACACGGGATACTTTCAACTTTACTCCATACCATTTGATAAACTCGCTTACTTTGACTTCACCGAAAAAAGAGATTATTTTGTGCCTGGTGCTCCATTTAACACTATTTTTGATTATTGTGTAGAAAATAACATTGACTACCATTGTTCAAACTGGCGTAAGAGTGAAGAAGAAAACTTAGATGCTCTCAATGAGCAAATACAAGAAGCTAAAATCAAATTTGCTTGGCTCTATTTACCTAGTCTTGATGGCACAATGCACATGCATGGTACACAGAGTATAAAGACAGAAGAAAAAATACAATTACTTGATAAACAAATAACTAAAGCATACAATGAAGCTCTCAAACATTATGATGAAGTAAGTCTTTATGTTTTTAGTGATCATGGAATGTATGACGTAACAAAGGGTTATGACGTAATCAAAGATATTGACTCTCTTGGCTTAAAATACGGTGAAGACTATGTTGCTATGTATGATTCTACAATGGCACGTTTTTGGTTTAAAAACCCTTTGGCAAAAGAGAAAATCATACATAAACTCTCACAAATTGAAGATGGTGAAATCCTTAGTGACAAAGCCCTTAAAGAAGTTAAAACGTATTTTGAAGATGGACATTTTGGAGAGCTTTTCTTTTTAATGGATCCTAGCGTCATGATTAACCCAAGCTATTTTGGGAAGAACCTAATCAACGGTATGCATGGGTACCACCCTAATGCATCCGGATCAAATGCAATGCTCCTGAGCAATCAAAGCATTGACAACTCCATTGTTAGTATTACAGATATACGAAAAACAATGGAGCAAGAGTTAGCGGTATAAGATTATGAATAATCATACAAAAATAAAAGAAAACCTATTTTTAATAGAACCAATAAGATACATACAAGTCTTACGTAAAAATGTATGGCTTATTTTATTTGGTATGATCATTTTCACCGCTATGGGTGTTGTTATTGCAACAACGAAGGAGTCAAAATCTTGGAGTGCCATAGCAAAGGTAATAAGATATGATAAGAAGATTTCTATACCAAGTGATGTTCCTTACCAGTTTCAAGATTTCAATTATGAAACAGCTCTTGAAACCATTCGTACCCGAGCAAATCTTGTTGAGCTTATCCAAGACCTTAATCTTACAACAACCCCTGAAGCACTTTTTTCAAAATTTGAGATTAAACGTGGACGTAACTCAGATATTATAGAAGTTATCTTCACCGACTCAGATAAAAAACTAGCTGCACAAGCAGCGAATCAATTAAGCCATATATTTATCAAAAACTTTTTTATCATTCAAAATGCCGCTATTGAAAAAATATCTCACTACTATGAGAAGAGTAAACAAATCAAAATCAAAGATTTAGAGAAGGCTAAAAAAGACATTTCATTTTTTTTAAGTAAAAACAAACTTATTTCATTAGAACATGAACTTCAAATGAAGTATGATCAACTAAACATCATTCAACTTCAGAAACTTCAAAATAAAACACATATACAAGCATTAAAAACGACTATACAAGAAACAAGTATATCTCTAAAAAAACTACCAGATGACGTAAAACTTCGTTATGCAGTTCGTTCAGCAAAGAAAAAGTTTTTAGAACAAAAAAGAAAAGAATTACAAACACTTAAGAAAAAATACACTGTATCACATCCAAAAATAAAATCACTAGTTGGTGAAATAACACAAATTCAAAAAAGTATACAAAAACAAAAAAATGTAGTACCAGATGAAGTAACATATGGTACAAACCCATTAAAAAGTGAAATGAATATAGACTTAAGTAAGGCAAAAATTGCTTATGCAAGTGCGAAAAATACAGATATATCACTGGAGACGCAAATCCAAAAGTTAAAAAACAAAATAGCAAACTTAAGTTCACTAAAAAAACATTTTGATCAACTTTCAATGCATAAAGAAGAAGCAAAAGATCAGTTGAAAATTATATCGAATCGTTTATATGATCTTAAAATGACCATCGGTTCAAGTAAAGAAGATTTTAAACTTTTTGAAAAAGCACAGATACCAAAATATCCAAAACCAAGCTATAAAAAAATCATAGTAATTATGTTTAGTATTCTTGGTCTTACTCTATCTATTGTTATCATTTTAATTAGGGAGTTTTTAAATGACTCTATCAAAACAAAATTTGATTTAGCACAGCGTTTTGGTATTGGTGAAGTCACACAATTAGCAAGGGACAAAGTCTTGTCAGATAAGATTAAACATAGTTTTTCTTATCTAGCAAACTCATTAATTACATCAAACTGCATTGGTACTAAAATTATCAGCGTTGGTAGTGATATACCAAAAGCTGTTAATCCAAATGTGATCTCTTTACTACTAGAACAACTCAATCAACAAAACAAGAAAACTCTACACATAGAAATAACATCTATCATGGATAATGAAGAGCATGCTAAATGTATGTCAATAGAAAAAATTCTTATAAATGTAAGTCATATAAATGACAATATAGACAAAGCGTACTGGTGTATCAAAGAAGACTACTCTATCTACACTCCTAATGTGCAACAGATTAACTCTCTTATACTCGAGCTTACAAAATTAAGATATGACTATATTATTATTCAAGTACCTCCATATAGTGAAGCAGAACATTTTGTTCCTGTTTTACTTGACCTGAGTGATAACTTCATACTTACAACAAAGTTTGGAGTTTCATCGAGAAAAGTTATATATCAATTTATGAAACAAATTAAAGACGAAGATATCAGTAAAATAAAAGGAGTAATCAATGAAACGCACAGACATTTTATCTAGTGGCCTAATAGTTCTTCTATCTATAACTATCAGTGGCTGTTGGACTCATCCATCACCAAAACCGCAAGAGAATATTAAACCCATCAAAGTACATAAGGCTGGTGGGGACAAACAGTATGTAGCTGCGCAAACATTATACTTTGAACATGACAGCCATGTCCTAAGCAACACAGGTACTAAAAAACTTGACTCTATGCTTATACTTCTTAAACAAGATTCAGAGGTGAAGATATCTGTTACAGGACATGCGAGTGAAAAAGGAAGTGACAATTACAACATGATACTTTCATCTTCACGTGCGTCTTCTGTTGTTAACTACCTTTTAGCAAATGAGTTCTCTAAAGAATCAATTTTAAAAATAACTGCAAAAGGCAAAGAAGAACCTTTATGTAATGAAGAAACAATAGAATGCAATACACGTAACCGAAGAGTTGAGATAAAAACAATGTATGGTAATTCCGATGAGTCATTTCATGTAACTGAGGTGGAAGTACATACGCTTCGTCAATCTAAAAGTGATTCACAGGTAAAAGCTGAATTACTTAGTTTACATGAGAACAAACATTCTTCATATACTATTGGTTCAGGAGATAAATTCAACATATTTGTATATGGTGAAGAAGAACTCAACATTAAAAATGGAATTGTAAAACCTGATGGTACTTTTACTGTTTCAATGATAGGTGATGTAAAAATCTCTGGCTTAACGATTAACCAAGCAATGAAAAAAATATCATCTGCATTACAAAAGTACATGATTGAACCTATTGTGACTTTAGTTCCTTCGGAGTTTAGATCTAAAAACTATACTATTTTAGGAAAGGTATTAAAACCAGGAAATTATCCAGTAGAAGAAAATTCAAAAGTACTTGACACTATTGCAGATGCTGAGGGTCTTTCTATTGGTATCTTTAAAGATAACACGATTGAACTCGCTGATCTTGAACATGCTTTTATTCGTCGTGGTACAAATGTACTTCCTGTGAATTTTGTTGAACTAGTAAGAAAGGGAAATCCACTTCACAACATTCCACTTCAAGACAAAGATTATATATATATTCCATCTGCGTTAAATACAGAAGTGTATATCTTAGGTGAAGTAGCAATTCCTGGATACTTTGGATACAAAGAACATATGACACTTTCTCAACTTGTAAGTTATGCAGAAGGCTTTACCGAAGGTGCTAACATTGAACAAGTTGCAATTATACGTGGTCGTCTTGATGACCCATCTGTGTATGTAGTGAACCTTGAAGATATTATGGAAGGAAAATCAATAGATTTTTTACTTAAACCTTACGACATGATTTATATACCAAAAACGAGACTTAGTGACTGGAATACAATAATGACAATG
>NZ_JBLHOE010000102.1:0-7237 GCF_047622445.1 Sulfurimonas sp. | reverse complement strand
ATTAGATGAAATTTCTATGGACAATAATTATATGACTGAGTTTTTAAATTATTATTCTTCAGATGTAATTGTTGTTGGAGGTTATAAATTTAAAGTACCTGTTATAGCAGCAAAAGATGGATTACGATGGAATGTTATTTCTATGTTATCAATTGCAAAGGTTTATACTAAAACTGAAAAATCAATTGTTATCTTGCGCAAAACAATATTTAAACTAAAAGAAGAAATTTCAGCTTTATATATTAACAATCTTTCTCCAATTGAATACCATACAGTTTTTATTAAGTCAAAACAGAATCTTGAAATAAAAATATCTAATGCTAATAAAAAATTAGATAGATATATACACGCATTAAAAATAGCTAATAATGAGCAAGAAAAGAAAAATTTACGAATAGATATAAAACCTACAGAAAATTATATTATAGAGCTTAGGAAAGAAAAAGAAGAATTGTCTAAAAAGATGATTAAACAAAGTATTATTTCTAAATATAAAGAACTACAAAATAGTATGGACACTTTGGTACGCCAAATGAGTAATGCTCAGCGTATTATCACACAAAATAGAGATACTTACATATCTATGAGAAATGCTCTAGTGAAAGCATTAATATCTAAGAAAAAGCAAATATACTAAGTAATTTAGAGATAGAAGGTGGGTTTACACAGTTAGATTTACACTCTCCTTTTGCATTTATATATATTTACATTAGATTCTCTTTACTTATAATATACAAGTAACTTAAAAATGTGATAGAATACATTCTATCACGATTAAGTAGATTTTTTGGAGGACATATTGAACAATGTTAATAACGCTTTAGAAATAACTAATTTTATATTACATTCTTCTAGCGAAATTCCTCAGGCAATAGCTCAAGTAAAAAAATTACATAAACGACAAACTTTAATTCATATTACCTCGTATCTGCATAATACTGTCTTAGTACAAACTTTAAAAAGAGATTTGTTGAAAAATATTCCTGAGGCTAATCTTATAGTTTTACAACATGAGGATAAATCAGAAACTTTGTTGAGCGTTTTTACGCTCAATAAAGATATAGATACAATAGACATAAGTAACGAGATACTTAAAGAGCTTCACTTAGAAAATATTAATAAAAACATAAGTATTAAAGATTATAGAAATCAGCTTTTTAGTAGGTACTTTACAGATCACCTAACAAATTTGCCAAATGTTTATCAATTACGTAAAGACTTAGAAGAAAGTGAAGACTTTGGACTTGTTCTTATAAATATAGACAATTTTCAAATCATTAATAATTTTTATGGCTTTATGGTTGGAGACTACGTATTAGAAGAAGTTGGGAAGTGTTTGAAGAAATTTTTACCAGAACGAAGTATTTATAGACTTTCTGGTGATGAATTTGCATTTGTACTAGATAAAAATATGGGTTTTTATGACTTGAAAAGTTATTTAAGTGAGCTATATAAAACTGCAAATAATATTGTAATTAAATATCAAGATATTGAAATATATATAGATATTACACTTGCTTCATCAGCTAATCAAGATACGAATCAAATATTTTCTAAAGTCTCTATGGCATTGAAGTATGCTAAAGAAATGCGACTTCCATTTTGGATATATGAAGACAGAATGAAGTTTGAAAATGACTATGAAAGAAACTTGGAACTCTCTGGGGTAGTAAGAAGTGCAGTAGAATCTTCAAAAATATTTCCTTATTATCAAGCTATTATTGATAACAGAACCTCTGAGATTATCAAGTATGAATGTTTAGCTAGACTAGTTGATAAAAATAATAGGGTACTTTCACCACTTCTATTTATACCTGTTTCGAAAAAAATCAAGGTTTATAGTGCTGTTACAAAAATAATTATTGAAAAGTCTTTTGCAGCATTTAAAGATAATAGTTTAGAATTTAATATCAATTTATCCATTGAAGATATTATGAGTAGTGATATGAATAAATATATTTTGGATACTTTAAAAAAATCTTCTGCATCAAACCGCGTTACATTTGAACTTTTAGAATCTGAGGCTATACAAGATTTTAAAAAAGTTGAAAGATTTATTAGTGAAGTAAAACGTTTTGGCGCTAAAATAGCTATTGATGATTTTGGAAGTGGGTACTCGAATTTTTCGTATCTAATGAAAATGAATGCAGATTATATAAAAATAGATGGAGCCTTAATCAAGGACATAGATGTAGATAAAACTTGTTATCTCATCGTAGAAACTATAGTAGAATTCGCCCGAAAGTTAGGAATTGAAACTATAGCAGAATATGTTCATTCAAGCAGTGTACTGGATAAAGTAAAGGAATTAGGGATCGATTACTCTCAAGGATTCTATATAGATGAACCGTCGATAGACTTAAAAAAATAAAAAATCGGATCATTTATAATTCTCAACCTCTTTATTTTACGGTCTCAAGAACTAGTATTTAATTTTTGCTAAGTAAAGACCATTACTAGGGGCCGGTTTAATTTTATAAGAGTTTTTACATGCTAGTTGTTCTTTAATTTGTTCTGTATTAAGTTGTAATAATGCTCCAACCATTAAGCGAATTTGTGAGCGTAGAAAACCATTTGCTTTAAAATGTAAGACTATTGAGCCTTTATGTCTGTATCCAAAAGCTTTATAAATAACTCTAGTTGTAGATTTTACATCACTTCCTGTTTTCATAAACTGTTTGAAGTTATGTTCTCCCCTAAATAGTTTAATATTTTTTTCTAGTTCATCAAAGCTTAGCTCTTTCACAAAAGTTACAAAATCATTTTCAAATGCATTGCTAAGCCCTTCCTTTAGAATATACCTATAAATTCTTTGCTTCGCTCCATATCTCGCATGAAAGTTATCTTCAACAGCTATTATTGTATTAATTCTGATGGAGGTTGGAAGCATTTCATTGAGAACTTTTTTCAGCTTTACTAAGTCATTCCAAAATGATGGTAAATCCATATGGCAGATTTGTCCTGTAGCGTGTACACCCTTATCTGTCCTTCCACTAGCTATTATTTTGGAGTAAATACCAAGCTGAATACATACTTTTTGAAGGTTTCCAAGTATTGTATTTGGAGTTTGTGTCTGTGATTGGGAGCCTAAGTAATATGTCCCGTTATATGCTATATTTAAAGCACACCTCATTAAAATCTCGACAAAATGGTTTTTTTGTAAATAACATAGGTAACTATTAACCAGACAGTGGACACGATAGGTATAGTATAAAATAAAAGAGACTTTTGTAACCCTATCGTAGCTCCGTAGTAGATTGCTATACCTAAGAATAAGTAGAGGTAAATTTTACTTTTTTGATGCCTCGCATGCATTACACTGATACTTAGTACTAAGAATAAACTAAAGATAGGGAATAAACTTAAAAGAGTGTTTCGAATAAACATAGGTATTTTTTTATCACGACCCTTGGACTCTTTCCAATGAACCATGGACTTTTTCCAGTACTCCATTGTTGTTCTATACGGTATAATATCTGATGTTAATGTGTCGTTGATGTACATTGTATCAAAGTCAATTTGTGAAAATTTTTCTTTTGAGTAACTATACCCTTCACCATCTGTAAGCTTAAGTCTTAAAATCCCAGCATCATTAATTATATGAGCTTTTTTAGCCCCAATGAGTACTTCTTCTTTCTCATTCTTATTAAATAAAAAGATATCAGAATATGTTTCATCGTTATTTTTTGAACCAAGGTACAGTAACCAATTTCCAAACTTGTGTCCAAACTCAGATGCCGCGAGGTTGAATTTAGCCTCACTTTTTTTGTAGGAGATAAAGTTTTTTGATAAAATCTTTGTATGAGGAAGTATCACAAAGAAATTTAAAATTAGAAGTGAAGTTAATAATAAAGCTGGTTTAAATAGGGTTTTTACAATAAATTTTGGGTGAATACCAAGAGCAAATAAAACTATTAATTCATTGTCATTTGATAACCTATGAATAGTGAGCGCCGCTGAAACAAAAAAGCTTATTGGAAGGGTAAAAAAAAGTAGTTCAGGCACTACAAAAATGTACAGCTTTGTCATTTCCCAAACACTAAGTTGAATAATAGCTGTATATGTAGCTAGTTTAATAAGAAAAATTACAGAGGCTATAGCAAATAGTGCCAAAAAGATGGATAAAAAGAGCATTGAAAGGTTGTTTATAATATATTTTTCAAGTCTATTCATTAATAGTTTGCCTCAATATATTGCATTATTGGTGTATCATTTATGTAGACAATAAAAGTTGCAAGAGCTAAAAATGGAACAAAAGGCACTCTTTGCTCTTCTGCTGACTTATTTCGAAGGGAGAGCATAATTGGAAGTGCAAGTAAGGCTGACAAAAAGATTGCGACGAGAGTGAGTTCCGTGCCAAGCAAAGCTCCCATAGTAGCAGCAACCATAATGTCTCCTTCTCCCATAGCTTCGATAAATGGATAAGTATGATAGTTCTTCGTCCAAGATGTTTGTGTCTTTTTAATCGTTTTGTGTGCAGATGAAGTTAAAAAGTAAGAAAGTGAGAACCTAAGTAAAGTAAACCCACCTGCAAAAAGAAGAGCATTTTGGAAATTTAAGAAAACTCCAGAGATACTCCAGGCGCCTATAATAGCGAAAAAAATTGCTAATAAATTTATAGAGTCAGGAATCATTTTATATTTGAAGTCTATCACGGCTAAGGCTAAGAGCATTAAAAAACTAAGACCAATAAAGACTAGAGGTATACTTACTCCATATTTATTTGCTAAGCTAAAAAATATGAGTGCTGAAAGTAATTCTATCAAAGGATATTGTATAGAAATTTTCGCTTTACAAAAAGAGCATTTTCCACGTAAAAAGACCCACGAAAGTAATGGAACATTATGCCATGCCTTTAAGGATTCTTTACAGTGAACACAGTGTGAAGATGTGAATATTACACTTTCATCATTTGGGATACGGATAATTACAACATTTAAAAAAGATCCAAGAAGAAGACCTAAAAGAGTAAAGAGTATAATTTCTATCATTTAAGTCCTCCAAACCTTCTTTCGATTTTTGTAAATTTTTTAATGATTTTTTCTAATTCTTCTGTTGTAAAATCTGGCCAAAGTGTATCACAAAAAAATAATTCTGCATAAGCTGCCTGCCAAAGTAAAAAGTTTGAAAGTCTATGATCTCCACCTGTTCGAATAAGTAAATCAACAGAATGTTTACAGTCTAGTGCATTGCTTAGCATTACTTGTGTAATATCATCATCTTGATTTTTCAAATTGTTTACAGCTCTTAGTATTTCATTCTGAGAACCATAATTTAAAGCGAGTGATTGTACTAATCCATCACAGTGTGCTGTTTTTTCTTTTACATTTTGAATAGTTTTTTGTAAAGATTTTGAAAATTCTCTCAAATCCCCAATTGGCTCAAATCGAACATTATTTACTATGTAAGAGTTGAGCTCATTTGTAAGGTGCTTTTCAAGAAGTTTCATTAAAAACTCAACTTCTAATCGTGGACGTTTCCAGTTTTCTGTAGAAAAAGCATATAGTGTTAATCTTTCTATTTCAGGATTTTCAGAACAAAATGTAGTAATGCTTTTAACGACTTGAGCACCCTTTTCATGGCCTTTTATCCGTTTTTTCCCTTGAAGTTCGGCCCAACGGCCATTTCCATCCATGATGATAGCAATGTGTTTAGCTCTATTCATTTAAATCTCTTGTGCATATTTTAAAATCTCAAAGGCAAGGCTCAATTTATCTGTATCTTTGAGTGATTCTTGTTTGTTAGTAGTTATAAATTCAATTGCATTCATATCGGATCCAAAGCTTGATGAGTTTTTGAGAATATTTAAACAAACTGCATCTAGCTTTTTAGTACGGAGCATATTTAAAGCACTTTTTTGCGCTTTAGAAGCATCCATTTCAGCTTTAAAGCCTATAGTAACTAATCCTTTTTTATTTATTGAATCTAAAATATCTATATTTTTCGTTAAAGCTAACTCAAAAGTATTACCAAGTGTATCTTTTTTAAGTTTTCCTTTTAGGACATCTTTTGGAACATAGTCACTTACAGCAGCAGCCATAAAAAGGTAAGGTATTTTCTCAGTTTTAGTGATTTTTATAGAATCTATAAGCTCTCGTATCATCTCAGCCGAGCTTTGCACTTCAATCGTATGTATACTTTTAGGAATGTTATCTTCAAATTTTGTGGATATCAAATGCACATCAGCACCCATAGAATAAAGTGCACTTGCCATAGCAGAAGCCATTTTTCCACTTGAGAAGTTAGAGATATACCGAACATCATCTATCTTTTCTATTGTGCCACCACCTGTAACTATAACCGTACGGTTTTTATAAAACTCGTTTTGTAGAAGAACTTTTGTTGCATGCCAAAATATATCTAGAGGGTCAGCCATAGCACCATCGCCAGTGGTTTTACAAGCTAATTCTTTTATCTGCGTATCTACAAGTTCATAGTTGGCATTTTGTAACATCTTTATATTTTGTTGAGTTAAGGGACTTTCAAGCATATTTGTATTTGCAGAAGGTGCCAAAAGTTTTTTAGCCGGATAGGCAAGGGCACATTGAAGTAAAATATTGTCAGCAATTGCATTTGCTAGTTTTGCAATAGTATTTGCTGTAGCTGGTGCTATAACAAACAAATCAGCCCACTCAGATATTTTTATATGGTTATGATCATTTACCCAAGATTCATTTGTATCATCAAGGACTTTATTCGAAGTTAGTGTCTCAAAAGAAAGAGGAGTGACAAATTTTTTAGCAGAATCACTCATAATAACTCTCACTTGGGCTCCTGCTTTAATAAAAAGACGAGTAAGTTCAAGAGATTTGTATACAGCAATAGATCCAGTAACACCTAAAAGTATTTTTTTATTTTTCAATAAATTATCTGGAATGATCATCGTTGCCCTTAAATATAATTAACGTGATTATATCTAATGTTATAGTAAAAATCTCTTATGCTTATTTTTTATTAAAAAATTTATAATAAAAATCTTTTACACTGTGAAGTTTTGTTCTGCTAATTGCAAGTGATCCTGTCTTGATTTTACCACTTGTAACAGTGGTTCCTGCTGCTATCATTACATCATCTTCGATTTGGATTGGAGCAACTAACTGGCTATCACTGCCAATGAAAACATTTTTACCAATGATAGTTTTATATTTTTTAATTCCATCATAATTACATGTGATAACACCCGCACCAATATTTGTCCCCTCATCAACTTGAGAATCTCCTATATAGCTTAGGTGTC
>NZ_JBLHOE010000101.1:0-7565 GCF_047622445.1 Sulfurimonas sp. | reverse complement strand
CACCTTTGTATATTTCTTTCCTTGGTCTTTCACATAATTTCTTATTGTTTCTTCATTTGCAAATTGCCCTACAGTATTTGCATAAAAACCACTGGTCCAAAGACTTCCACCCCAAAGCTGTTTTTTACTTCAGGGTGTTTTGCAAAAATTTCTCTTGCTGTGATACTTTTTATAATTTGCACCATTCGTGTTACTGTCATTTTTGGTACACTTTGCACTAAAAAATGCACATGGTCTTCATCATTTCCTATCTCTAAAAAATTAATCTCATATCTTTGCGATATCTCGATACAAATATTTACCATGCTATCTTCGATACCTTGACTAAATACTTTTCTTCTGTATTTTGCTGGAAATACTAAATGGTATAACAACAATGTTTTGTTATGACTTTTAAATATATGCTCACTCATTCCATATTGTACTGTATGGTTTCTTGAACTGTTGCCGACCGACCCAAGGGTACGGGGAAATCTTTTCGATTATAACATATAAAAGTGAATATAAAACTATTTTAAACTAATATTGTTTTTTTAGTTAGGGAGAGAAACGTAAGTTTATCGTGCATGATACACATAAGTTAATCTCTTAAGATTCTAAAAAGTATACTTTAATTGAACCATTTAGGGAACCATTATACTGGATTGTGTACCAAACTATTTAACTAATTTTAGATAGTTTTTTATATACTTTTACGTAAAAGTGTATAGGTGTATTCAATTGTGTTAACTTTAATATATTTTCTTTTTTTTCTTCAGTAGTTTGCCAATAATAAGGTGTCATTCTTAACAGATCAAGGATGTCATCTTTCTCAACAATAATATTTTCTTTTACTTCTATAACTTCTTGACATTGAAATTTTTCATTATTATCAATTATATTATAATTACCACTATGTGAAATTACATTATCATATATATGCTCTGTCAGTCCTCTTAAATGCTCTTCACCTGGTCCAACAATAATTAATGTACCATTATCGCGAAGAACTCTATTAATTTCATCTATATCAAGTGGCGCAAAAACAGAAAAAACAATATTAAATTCTTGATTAAGAAATGGTAAATCATAAATATTTGCTACCACTAATTTTGCATCTATTTTTCGTTTTGCCGCCAATTGAATTGCATACTTAGATATATCTATACCACTTAATAAATGCTTTGAATTTACATCAAGTGATTGTTTGAATTGATCTAAATAATAACCTTCAGCACACCCAATATCTAATATCTTTTTGGGTTGATTATGTTCATCAACCGAACGTATACACTTGTTGAAGGTATTAGATAAACCTTGATAATATCCCTTATTTAAAAAGGCACTTCTACTCCTAATCATGTCTTGATTATCTCCAGGAGTTTTAGTGTTTTTTTTATTTGCCAAAAGTAAATTAATATATCCATATTTTGAAATATCATACAGATGTTCATTTTCACATATATATGATTTCTCTTTTAAGGCTAATTCACAACCACATGCTGGACATTTTAATTTTATACTATTCAGTTCAATTTCCATTTTTTACACTACCTCAGAGGATTCATTTTTACGTAATTTTATCCTAATTAAGTCTATAAATGTGATTCTTTATACTATCCAACAGAGAAGTTTCTTTATGATTCCATCACAAAAATTTGTAGACACAGTCAATAGCACTCAAAAATAAGAGATAAAAATGGAAATCAAGGCATCTACTGATTATGTGGCTTGATGAAAAAGTGCTTTTCCTACCTTCACAAAGGTAGGAAAGTGAATAAAAAATTTGGAGTTAACTACTCGACCATAGCTTCTAATTCAGCCTTAGAAACTTTGTTGAAGTTTAAGTATTTATAAATATTATCAGTCATTTCTGGTTTGATCTTATTTTGAACAATTTCAAGGTACTCAGCAGCAGTTGGTAATCCACCTTTAAGAGCAACAACAGCAGCAAGTTCTGCAGAACCAAGGTAAACTTGAGAACCTTTACCAAGTCTGTTATCGAAGTTTCTAGTTGATGTTGAAAATACCCATGCATTTTGTGCAACAGCAGCTTGGTTACCCATACATAAAGAACAACCTGGTATCTCAGTTCTTGCTCCAGCCATACCAAATACGGAATAATACCCTTCTTCTTGAAGTGTTTTCTCATCCATTTTAGTTGGAGGACAGATCCACAGTTTAGTATTTACTGCACCTTCACCTCTAAGTACTTCTGCATGTGCACGAAAAAGACCAATATTGGTCATACAAGAACCAACAAATACTTCATCGATTTCTGTTTTCATACCAGCATCTGCAATTTCTGTAAGTGTTTTAACATCATCCGGATCATTTGGACAAGCTAAAATTGGCTCTTTTATTTCAGACATATTAATTTCAATAACCGCAGCATACTCAGCATCAGAATCAGCTTTCATAAGCACTGGATTTGCCAACCAGTCTCTCATTTTTTGTGCTCTTCTTTGAAGTGTCGCTTTATCTTCATATCCTTGAGCGATTAACTCTTCAATAAGTGCAACATTTGACTCCAGATATTCAGCTACTGGTTCTTTGTCAAGCATCACTGTACAAGCAGCAGCCGAACGTTCAGCAGATGCATCAGAAAGCTCAAACGCTTGCTCACATTTAAGTTGTTCTAGACCTTCAATTTCAAGTACTCTACCAGCAAATATATTTTTCTTACCTTTTTTTTCCACTGTAAGAAGTCCATCTTTAATCGCTTGATGTGGAATAGCATTTACCATGTCTCTAAGTGTGATGCCAGCTTGCATTTCACCTGAAAATCTCACTAGTACAGACTCAGGCATAGTCAATGGCATCATACCCGTTACACCTGCAAACGCAACAAGACCAGAACCAGCTGGGAATGAGATACCAATTGGGAATCTTGTATGTGAATCTCCACCCGTACCAACTGTATCAGGAAGACACATTCTGTTTAACCATGAGTGAATAACACCATCACCTGGTCTAAGGATAAATCCTTTTCTCTCTGTCCAAAACTTTGGAAGCGTATGCTGTAAGTCAATATCTGATGGTTTTGGGTAAGCAGCTGTGTGACAAAATGACTGAAGCACGAAATCAGAACCAAAGTTAAGTGCTGCAAGTTCTTTAATTTCATCTCTTGTCATAGGACCTGTAGTGTCTTGTGAACCAACTGTAGTTGCTATCGGTTCACAGTAAACACCTGGTTTAACACCTTCAATACCACATGCTTTACCTACCATTTTTTGAGCTAAAGTATAACCTTTACCATTATCTGCAGGCTGTGATGGAGTCATAAAGATATTCCCTGTATCCATTCCAAGTGCTTCTCTAGCTTTAACAGTCAAACCTTTACCAATGATAAGAGGAATACGCCCACCTGCTCTCATTTCATCAGGAAGTGTATTTGGCTCGATGAGAAATTCAGATACAACAACACCATTCTTCTCGATAACACCTTCATATGGTTTCACGGTAATGACATCACCAGTTTCTAAGTTCTCAACAGGAGCTTGAATAGGTATACATCCTGAATCTTCTGCTGTGTTAAAGAAAATTGGAGCAATAATATCACCTATAACAATACCACCAGTTCTTTTACCAGGGATATTTGGGATATTTCTACCCATGTGCCATTGTACTGAGTTAATACCTGATTTTCTTGATGAACCAGTACCTACAACATCACCAACATATGCAAGTGGATGACCTTTTTCTTTGAGTGCTGCCATAGTGTCTAATGGATTGTCCATTCTATTTACAAGAAATGCATTCGCATGTAAAGGAACATCTGCTCTTGTAAATGCTTCAGATGCTGGAGAAAGATCATCTGTATTTGTTTCACCAGAAATTTTATATACAGTTACTGTAATCTCTTTTTCCATTGCTGGTTTATTCGTTAACCATTCGCCTTTTGCCCAAGATTCTACTACACTTTTTGCCAATGCATTTCCATTGTCCATAAGTGATTTAACATCGTTAAATGAATCATACACTAGCAATGTATTTTTAAGTTGAGCCGCTGCAGACTCTGCTACAGCTCCTGAGTGTTTAAGTGCTTCAACAAGTGGTGCAACATTAAATCCACCTAGCATTGTTCCTAAAATCTCTGTTGCTTTAACAGCGTCAATACTTTCACAAGATGTATTTCCTTGGACAATATCATTTAAAAATGCTGCTTTTACATATGCTGCATCATCAACACCTGCTGGGATTTTTTGTGTCAATAATTCCATTGCATAGTCTGCATCAGCAATTGGACTTTGCTTAAGTAATTCTACAAGCTGTGCTGTTTGCTCTGCTGTAAGTACTAATGGTGTTACACCTAACTTTGCACGTTCTAATGTATGCGCTTTATACTCTTCTAATAAGGCCATAATTGTCTCCTGAAATTTTTTTTTCAACAAGATGATATCAAATATCAATTAAATTTAACCTTATATATAGTTTAAATTATTAATTATTTTTAATATTAAGAGAAAAAATACTACTTATGTAGTCTATTGTTACATAAAAAATACTTAAAATCAACAAATAGAAGTTAATATATTAGTATATTTTATAATAGTGTAAATACATGAAGATAGGCAAAAAATAGAACTTATCTCAAAAAACGATTCTAATACGACTAATTTATTTTATATTAACGATAATTAATTTATCTCGAAGTATTACAAAAGATAATTATTCACTATAAATATTAAGGAGTCTTTATGTCAAATGAACTGCTATTAGCATCTTCTGTTTTTATACTCATAGGTATTCTTTTGTCAGCGGTCTTTATGCTGACAAAATATCTTGGACCGTCTCAAAAAGAAGGTGCCAACAAAAATACTGTCTATGAAAGTGGTGTCAGTGATCCTGTAGGCGGTACCAATATAAAGTTTAGTGTTAAATTTTATGTTGTTGCTATTCTCTTTGTGCTTTTTGATGTAGAGATTATCTTTATGTTTCCATGGGCTGTAAATGTAAAAGAACTAGGCTACCTTGGATTAGGAGAGATGTTTACCTTTATGGCTCTTCTTTTTGCAGGTTTAATTTATATCTATAAGAAAAAGGCATTATTATGGGATTAAAAGAAGAAGAACTCTCTCTTGGTGACTCTGTATTAGTTACTAAACTTGATACAGCAGTCAACTGGGCAAGGTCGTATTCAATGTGGCCTATGGTATTTGGTACAGCGTGTTGTGGTATCGAGTTTATGTCAGTTGCCGCATCCAAACACGACATATCTAGATTTGGAGCGGAAGTGGTTCGTTTTTCTCCACGACAAGCAGATCTTTTAGTAGTAGCTGGAACTATCAGTTATAAACAAGCACCCATACTTAAAAAAATTTATGACCAGATGCCTGAACCAAAATGGGTTATCTCTATGGGAGCTTGTGCTTGTAGTGGTGGATTTTATGATAACTATACAACGGTTCAAGGTATTGATTTAATTATACCTGTTGATGAGTACATAGCAGGATGTCCACCTAGACCAGAAGCCTTTTTTGATTCACTTATAAGAATTCAAGAAAAGTCCAAAAAAGAATCAATTATTGAAAAAAATCGTCAGCACAATCGCGGGTTTAAAGGTTTCTTAGATGAAGAATAAAGTATATGAAGTGTCTCCTGAAAAATTAAGAGAGACGATTATAGAACTTAAAGAGAATGAAGATTTTAGCTTACTACTTGATGTTACAGGTATTGATTACCTGAATTATCCTGATCATACAAAAGAGCGATTTTGCGTAGTCTATATTTTACGTGAGAGCACTTTTAAAAATGAAGTTATCGTTAAGACCATGGTTAATGATACTACCTTATCATTACCAACAATTAGTGATATTTATTATGCAGCAAATTGGGGTGAACGAGAGGTATTTGATCAGTATGGAATTCTTTTCGAAGGTCATCCTAATCTAAAAAGAATATTGAACCACCATCAGTTTGTAGGTCATCCTCTAAGAAAAGATTATCTCATTACCGATGGTCAAATTTGTACAGAGACAGAAGACCTCATGGATGAAATGCGTCCACTTTTAAAAGAAAATGGCTATAAAGAAGATGAAGTGATGCTTCTCAATATAGGACCTTCACACCCAGCTTCGCATGGAACAATACGAAACCTTATGGCAATGGAAGGTGAGACAATAGTCTCGGCAGTCACAGAAATAGGATACCTTCATAGGGGCTTTGAAAAGGCCTGTGAAACACATACCTATAGTCAAATTATTCCCTATACTGATAGACTAAATTATTGTTCTGCTATTTTAAACAATATAGGATTTTGTAAAAGTGTTGAAGATATGATGGATATTGAAATACCTGAACGCGCTAAATTTATACGTGTAATTGTAGGAGAGCTTAGTCGTATTATGGATCATGCTGTTTGTAATGCAGCTAATTGTGTTGACTTGGGTGGATTGACTAACTTTTGGTACATCTTTAATCCAAGGGATGAAGCCTACGAAGTACTCTCTAAACTTACAGGTGCCAGACTTACCAACTCCTACACACGTATTGGAGGATTGAGTTATGATTTATATGAAGGTTTTGAAGAAGAAGTTGAAGCAGTCCTTCGCTCAACAGAAAAATCTATCGATGATGCACTTTCACTCATTGCTCGAAATAAAATTTTCTTAGATAGAACTCAAGATGTAGGTGTAATCACACAAGACTTTGCAATCGATGCTGGTATTACTGGTCCAAATCTTCGGGCAACAGGAATGGCACGTGATATGAGACAAGATAAACCTTATTATCATTATGATAGTTTTGATTTTGATGTAGTTGTGGGAAGTCATGGTGATGTTTATGATCGAATGATGGTACGTTTTGAAGAGATGATTCAAAGTATTAGGATTATTAGACAAGCTATAAAAGAAATTCCGGGTGGTGCTATTATCACTGATGACAGATCTGTTGCAATGCCTCCAAAAGATCAAGTTTACGGATCAATTGAAGGAATGATGAACCAATTTAAGCTCGTCTTTGAAGGAGTTAAAGTACCCAAAGGTGAATACTATTCTGCAACTGAAGCGGCAAATGGTGAACTTGGATTCTATGTAGTTAGTGATGGTTCAGGAACACCTCATAAAGTTAAATGTAGACCACCTTGTTATTATGCATTAGGTGCCTACTCAAAGATTATTGAAAATACGATGCTAGCAGACGCGGTTGTTACTATGGCTAGTATGAATTTTATTGCAGGGGAGTTTGACAGATAATGAAAACTTTTACACTTACAGCAAAAAACCAAGAAAATTTTGAAAAACTTTCAAAGCGTTATCCTAGAATTGATTCTATGATGTTACCAACCTTATGGCTAGTGCAAGAGCAAGAGGGATGGATTAGCCCAGAAGCGATGATTGCTGTTGCAAATATGCTCTCTACTACTCCCATGCGTGTTTATGAAGTAGTAACCTTTTACTCTATGTACAATACAAAACCTATAGGAACACACCATATTGAAGTATGTAAAACAACCTCTTGTATGCTCTGTGGAAGTAAGGAAATTATTTCTTACCTTGAAGAGACTCTCGATATTAAACCTGGAGAAACAAGTAAAGATGGTCAATTTACCCTTTCTGCAGTTGAGTGTTTAGGTTCTTGTG
>NZ_JBLHOE010000100.1:0-7573 GCF_047622445.1 Sulfurimonas sp. | reverse complement strand
TTTTTGTTCAGCAGTATAGGTTTGACCTTTTTTACGACTCATGTTATCTCCATTAATTTCATACTATTTTATCTATTTTAGAAATTAACTTTGCTGAATTCCTATCTTAGATATTCAGGCCATTATAGATATACTTCATAATAATTACAAGGATGATAAATGAAAGACAAAATATTGCTTTATTGGAATAAATCATCTTATCTGATACGTTCAGTTACGGTATATACATTGTTTTCAGTATTAGCTATTATAAGTAAATTGTTGGATGATAAGCTTGGTATGCTCAGCTCGATAGTAGCAATAGGTTTTTTAGTATCTATGCTCAGTGTTATTGCTTCAATTGTTTACTCCTTGGTTATGAGTATACATAGGAAAATTGTTTTTAAAGAAATTTTTCAAGCAATGTTCGCAGTCTTATTATTTTTATTTTTGATGGGTTTAATTGTACCTGTAAAAGAAGTTGTTGTGGAACAACATAAGATTCCGGATACAACAATAGATAATCTAAAAGGATTAGAATAATTTAATGTATAAGAAAAAAGTAAAAACTACTCATGTTTGTATAACATGTACTTCCTATGTTAATCCAGTAGTCAAAAAACAAGGTTTCTTCCTTATAGAAATCATTATTTGGATTCTTGCTTTATTTCTTATGCCATCAACTGCGGGTACTTCAATTTTTATTGCTGTATCTTATAGTGTTTTTAGGTTACTAAGTAAAAAGATTGTTTGTCCTAAGTGCAGATCTACTGATATTGTTATCAATGACACTCCTGCTGCACAAGAGATTATTCAAGAACGAAATGCACTAAGGAGATAAAGAAGATTAAGTGTATATTATCCTCTTGAGAATTAAAAATATTATTAATACTAAGTTTTGCTGAGTTTCACTAGAACTTTCTAGTGTTATCTAGGCCAAAGATATAATCGACTTTATTATCTGCACTTGGGAGTTCTACAGAGTTATAGTAATTTTTCCTGACCAAGCCTATAAAGAGCAAAATCATACTTCATTGGATCATTGACATCAAAGCTTTTTAAGGCTTCTGTCAGTTCTATGGCAGCTTGTAAATCATATGTCTTTCTTTCTAAAAGACCTAACTTTTTTGATACATTAAAAGTATGTGTATCAAGTGGGATTATTAAATCCTGTAGATATTCACTACTCCATAGACCCATATCTATATTGTCTTTTCTTACCATCCAGCGAAGAAACATCATCCAACGTTTTAATGCCCCTGCACCTTTAGTTTTTGTTGTCACTTTGCCAATTAAAAAACTATACCCTTTGGAATTATAAGAATCTTGTTCTAAAATGCAAGAGATAACTGAATTTAGACCATCAATAATATTCTTTTTATTCTTATATCCATCATGAAATATTTTTTCTAAAGTAGTTTTTTTATTGAGTCTTTTTAAAGCAACAAATAATGCGATAACATCATCAGATTTTTGAAACCTATAATAATGATTTTCTAAGGCATTTTTAATTTCTTCATCGTTTTTTTGAAGTAAACTAAAATCTAGAGAATCTAAAAATTTTACAATTTGCTTTACATTTCCATAAGAAAAAAGTGCACAGATAAGTGATATAGTTGGATTATTATAGCGTTTAGCAACAAGAATGGGGTCTAAATTATCTTCAGATACTTCACCAATTCTATTTCGTTTTTCTACCTCAGCATCTAATCGTTTTTTTATATCCATGTTATCTTAATTGATAGAGTTTTTTTCTCTCACTAGAACCTGCAATATTTAACTGTTTTCTATACTTAGTGATTGTTCGTCGAACCATTTTCACTTTAAACTTCTCTTGGATTAAATCTAAAAGTTTCATATCGCTCAAAGGTTTTTCACGGCTTTCTCCTTTTACCACACCCACTAAAAACTCTTTTATAGCTGCATTAGAAACGTCCTCATCAATGGCCGTCGTAAAGAATTCTTTCATAGCGAGTACACCTCTATCACAAGCAATATATTTGTTTGCAATTGCACGTGAAATAGTAGATGGATTATGTCCAAACTCATCGGCTAAAGTCTTCAATGTTAAAGGCATAATCGCCCCACCTGTGAAAAACTCATACTGATACTCAACTATCATAAGTCCAACCTTGTAAAGTGTTGCTTTACGCATATCAAGTGCATCTACCAGTGATTTAGCTTCTTTTATTTTAGCAGATATAAAATCATGTTCCACAGCATAATTCGTATCTATTTTTATAGTTGGATAATATGCATCATTTAACTTTACTTCTATCGATTCATCTTCATTAAAAAATATCATCAAATCAGGTACCACTTGTGATGACTCTTCTTGGTACTCAATCCCAGGTGGATTTTTAAATGTACTTAAGACTTTCATCACTTCACTAAAACCATCTCGTGAAGAAAAAGAATGAATCTCCTGCATATGATTAATAACTTCACATGCGAGATCATACCCAGAATCACTAATCTCTGCCGAGTCAAGTTGAAAAATAAAAGATTCAGCTAAATCATATGCGCCTATTCCTACAGGTTCAACATGTGCAAACCGTAAACGAACTTTTTCAAAATGTTCAAGTGTAATCTCATACTTCTCACAGAATGCTTCACTATTACCCTCATAGTAACCACCTTCATCAAGATTACATACTACGTAATCAGCTATTTTTTGTGAAATTGGTGTTGGAAATAAGGGTGCGCCCATTTGTTCGTCTAAGACGTCATGTAAAGAACGATACGCAATTGTAAGGGCTTCGATTTGCTCTGTTCTTGAGTTACTTACATTTCCAGATATTATTTTTTTTGGAATCTTTTTTTCAAAGTCTTCCTCGTAGCCAGATTCAACTTCAATGACCGGATTTGACTCAACAAATGGAGCCATTGCTTCGCCTAAGTCACTCAGACTTGAATGAAGTATAGGAAGCCAATTTCTGAGAGTATTTGAAAGTTTATGCTTATTTTCTAGACTCTGGTTTTGTCTTAATCCTGCCATAGTTATCTAGCCTAAAGCTTGAAGTTCTCCCCTAAGTAGTGCGTACGAACATCCGCATTTTGACCAATCTCTTCACTTGTTCCACTTGCAAGTAAAGAACCTGCTTTAATAACATAAGCTCTATCACAAACATCTAATGTCTCACGTACATTATGATCCGTAATTAACACTCCTATATCATAAGAAACTAATTGGTGTATGACCTTTTGGATATCCATAACAGCAATTGGATCAACTCCAGCAAATGGTTCATCTAAAAGTAAAAATTTCGGCTCATTTACAAGTGCTCGTGCTATCTCAACACGACGTCGCTCACCACCACTCAAACTAATCCCTTTACGATAACGAATTGGTTCAATGTTAAACATATCTAGTAACTCAAGTATTCTAGCTTCTTGCGCCGCTTTACCTTTAATCCCGACTTGAGCGGCCACCATAAGATTATCTTCAACACTTAAATCTTTAAAAATAGAAGCTTCCTGAGGAAGGTAACCTATTCCTTTTAAAGCACGCTCGTGTAAAGGCATACTAGAGAGGTTTTCTCCGTCAAAGAACACTTCTCCAGCACTTGCTTCAACAAGTCCACAAATCATGTAAAACGTAGTTGTCTTCCCTGCCCCATTTGGTCCAAGTAAACCAACAACTTCACCACTATTTACTTCAAGGCTCATCTCTTTTACAATTTCTAAGTCTTTGATTCTTTTTTGTAAGCCTTTAGCTTCTAGTTTATGCATAATTAACCCTATATTCTCGTTTATCTTGTGCGATTTTTTTTATATCTATTGTTATATTTTTTATTTCCGCTGAGTCTAAAATCTTTTTTAGCTCATTATCGCCCCACTCTACAAAATGAAGACCCTCTTTATCTAACTCTTCTAGCATTCCCAGTGAAATAAAATGCTCTAATCCATGATTATACATATCGTAGTGAAAAATATTTTCTCCATAGCATTGCTGTAAGGAAAAAGTTGGCGAGGTAACTATGTCAGTCACACCAAGCTTTTTTACCATCTCTTTAACAAATGTTGTTTTTCCAGAAGCTAAGTCACCTCTTAATATTATGATACCTGATTCAAAATTATCATGTATATTGCTAAGTAATACATCTATCTCACTTAGTCCTAATTCATACCTTTTCATAATTTATTTGATATCTCTATAATCTGTTTAAGTTTCTTTTTTCCACGATTATGTACAATTGCTTCTCTGGCCATTTCTAAACCATCTTGAATATCACGAGCATGACCATCAACCATTAAAGCACATGCAGTATTTATCAAAACTATATCTCTTTGTGCATCAGTAGCTTTGGAGTTAAATATATTATATAAAATTTGTGCATTTTCTTTTGCATCTCCACCAACAATAGCTTTTAGTGGCATTCTCTTTATTCCATACTCTTGAGGATCTATAATAAACTCACGTAATTTCCCCTCACGAAGTTGAGCAGCATATGTTACATCAGAAATAGAGATTTCATCCATTCCTTCTGCCGAACTCACAACCATAGCAGAAGTAGCACCATTTATTTTTAAAGCTTCCCCCATTTTAGGAACAAAAGCTTTGTCAAAAACACCTAGAAGTAATTTTTTCACACCTGCAGGGTTTGTTAATGGACCAAGGATATTAAAAATAGTTTTATCAGGGATAGTTTTTCTCACAGGCATAATAAACTGCATTGCAGGATGATGATTCTGTGCGAACATAAAAGTAAACCCTGACTCTTCTAACAATCTTGCAGTACTATCTATACTTAAGTCAAGTTTCACACCAAGTTGCTCAAACATATCAGCACTTCCAGATTTTGAAGTAACAGAACGGCTTCCATGCTTTGCAACAGTACTTCCACAAGCAGCAGATAAAAGTGCTACAGTTGAAGATATGTTAAAACTTCCTATCTTATCTCCACCTGTTCCAACTACATCTAAAGCATTCGAGGAGAGTTCTTTGGAGATGGATAAAGGAAGTGCAAAACTTCTCATAACTTCTGCAGCAGCAGCAATTGACTCAACTGAGGTATATTTATCTAGTGTCATACTAAGTAAAAATTCTCGCATTTCACTTTCATTCAGTTCATGCTTAAAAAGTGATGTAAATGCTACTTTTGCTTCATCATAATTCATCATAGTTCCTTGATGTAGTCAGCTTGTAAGCTTTTGGGAGTTGATTTAGTAGTTGGGATTTGTAAAACCTCATAGTTTTTTGAACTTTCAAGGTAATTAATAGTAATCACACTACCAACTTCAACATTTTTACTTGATTTAGCAATTACCCCATTAATTAGTACAACTTTATTACTAATCATATCTTGTGCAACTGATCTTCTTTTTGTTATGTTTACCGAATTTAAAAACTTATCTATTCTCATGCTTTTACTTTTAAAACTTTTTATTGAATTTTTTATTGAATTTTTTATTTATTGTAGGGTATTAAAACTGAAAGTAATGTAATATTTTAGATAAAATTTAAATGTTGGAACAATTTTTGCATTAACTAGTGCAAAAGTTCTCAAATTCCATTTTAGTTATTGGTTTTGAATAGAAATAACCTTGAAATACATCACAGTCAAGATTGTTTAAAAATTGTTCTTGATAATCTTCTTCTACACCCTCAGCAACTATAGTTAAATCTAAATTTTTAGAAATGTCTATAATTGTTTTAACTACTGCTGCCTGTTTAGCATCTGATATTTGAGCTATAAATGATTGATCAATTTTTAGTTCCGCTAAAGGCAAATCTCTTAAATAACTAAGTGAAGAGTAACCAGTTCCAAAATCATCCATTGAAAATGAAATATTATACTTTTTTAGTTCATTCATTATTTCAATAAGACTATTAACATCATCAGTAGTACTTGTTTCTGTTATTTCAAATACTACTTTAATATTAGATTTTTCATCTATATATTTATTAAACAGCCTATCAACGACATTTATAAAGTCTTGATGTAAAAGCTGTCTCATACTTATATTTATAGACATTTTCTGTAGTTTAATACCTCTATTACACCAATCTTCTATTGTTTTTAATGATTCTTCAAGTACATATTCTCCAATTTCTATAATAATTCCTGTCCTTTCAGCGATTTCTATAAAAATATCAGGTCCAATAACTCCAAGTTCTTTTGAGTTCCATCTTACTAGAACTTCACAACCAATCACCTTTTTGTCTCTGTCAACTTGAGGTTGGTATACTAAACTAAGTTCATCATTCTCAACAGCAAAATTGAGTAATCTTTCAATATTTAGTTTTTTATACACAATTTCTGAGAGCTCTTCATTAAAAATAATTATTCCATCTCTCCCATTGTTTTTAGCTTCATACATAGCCATATCTGCTTCTTTTAAAAACTGATTTGCTTCTACGTGTTTAGCATTTATAAAACTAATTCCGACACTAGCACTTATATATAAATGATTATTTCCAATAATATAGTTACTTTTAACTTTACCTAGTAATTCTTCAGCAAATATTTGTGCAGATTTTCTCGACTCTTCTTCATTAAGAAAAGCACTACTTAACACGCAAAACTCATCCCCACCAAGTCTAGCTACTGTATTATTATATTTATTTGACACTACTTGAAGTCTTTTTCCAACTTCTTGTAATAATTCATCACCTATATCATGACCTAATGTATCATTAATTGTTTTAAAGTAATCCAAATCAAGTAAAATTAAATAAGTATACTTGTCACTGTTTTGCTTTACAGAGCTTTCTAGTATCTCTAAAAAGTACCTTCGGTTTCCAAGGCTAGTTAAATGATCATGATACGCTTGATAACTACTTTTCACGATATAGTCATTAGTATTTTTTGCCGCATAAAGTAAAACCCCACATAACACTACAGAAAAAAATGCGAGTAAATAACTATATGTATCTCCAATAACCAAAAAATAAATAGTAATTGGCAACATAAGAGAAACAACGGTATAAATAAATAGTTTTTTTTGTGACGCCAGAATTGTAGCCGCAACAACTGTAGCTCCAAGTTGCGTTGCAATAGTGACATAATGCATCTCAATATTATCATGAGAGACATAATAAACAAACATAACTGTCCACAAAGAAGAGTAAACAAACATAAACCTTCTAACTTTATTAACCCAAATATCTTTTTCCTCTATCGTCATATTTACATCAAATTTTTGATAGAGCATATGACCATAATATGATATTATTAATACACAAAGCATCCACAACGATTCATATAGCATTGATGTATATAAGAAACCAATAAGCAAGTATCCTGGAGCTGTTGAGAGATTCAAAGCGTTTATAACAAGAATTTGCTTATGTATAAACTTGTAAAAACTAATATTTTCATTCATATTTCACTATCCATATAATTATAAGTATCGTATAAGGTTATATTAAAATACATTATAATGTAACTATAGTAAATATAAATTAAACCTGATTAATACTTTAGATATAGCTTTATAGTATAATTGCACATGTTAAAATTCACTACTCTTTCAATGCTTGATATAATCAATACTTTAGAAAATAAATTACAAACTCTTGATGCTAAAGAGATTTTAGAATTTCAAGTTATAAATCCTGACTTTGTAACATCTACCTACTCAGGTAATA
>NZ_JBLHOE010000099.1:0-7688 GCF_047622445.1 Sulfurimonas sp. | reverse complement strand
AAGTGAAATAAATAGAACAACAGATATCCTTCTCGGAGATAAAGGTATCTTTGGTTCATGGAAGTATTATTCCTTAAGCAACAGTCAACTTTAAATATTTTTCATTTAACCTTATCTGTTTTAGTTCCATACTAAGATTTGGAGTAAATGAAAAATGGTTGTATCCTCTACTGTGTCTATAGTGAATCGCTCTGTTACTAAAGAGTGAAGCGTATCTTTCTTGTATCTTTTCACATAAAAGATCAGTACCGCTGTTCCCAATGTACAAATGATTGACCGTATCTAAATGAATGTCTTCTAAACCTATCTTTTGGGTTTTAGAATGTAGGGCTTCATTAAATGCCGCAGTGTCATAGTACGTCGACAATGTATCGTAAACCAAACTTAGTTCATCTCTAACATCAACTGGTAAAGGAGTGTTGAAAATAAGACTCCTAATTTCATCTCCTTTAGTATCTAAAGTTTGAGAATTACTAAAATCACAGTTATTAAGGATTTTTTCTAGCTGACTTTGAAGTGCATCCGTCTGTAAAAACAATAGATAAACATCATCTTTAGTTGTAAAGCCATTTGGTATATTTACCGCTGCACTAGAATGATTGTTATTAGCTTTGTTTGTACAGTTTATGTATTGAAAGTATTTCATAATAAATCCTTTTTTCTATGTATATAAGAAAGTATATACACACTTAATGCAAAATGTTTGCATTTTAGGTACAGTTGATACATAATAAAAAATTATTGGTAATTTCCAAAAGTAATTTTACTTTTTGACCTACTTAAACAGATAAAGCCCTTCACCTTCTATTTGTCTTCTTACACAAACACTACACACTTACTTAGTATACTTGTTTATATAAAGATCAAGAATTTATACTAAAGTTAAAAGGGGTCCGATATGTATGGAATGGGATTTGGTTGGTTATTCTTATTATTACTTATTTTAGCGACGCTCTACTTTCTAAATGAAAACAAAAGAGATGGAGAGTCGGCTAGAGATATACTTGATAAGAAGTATGCAAATGATGAGATTACTGAAGAAGAGTATAAAACAAGGAAAGAAAACCTAGAAAAATAATCAAAGGATAAGTTATGGAAAGTGAAGACAATAGAAGTCATTGTGCGCACCATACATGTAATATCACAGATAATCTTTATACCTGTCCTATGCATCCAGAGATCATACAAGATTATCCTGGAATCTGTTCCAAGTGTGGAATGGCACTGGAGCCGATTACTCTCAAAGCTAATGATGAAAATACTGAATTAGAGTATATGAAAAAACACTTTTTGATTAGTGCAGCTCTTACCCTACCTATTTTTGTTCTCGGAATGACAAACGATTTAGCTCCACAGTACTTACCTGAAAATGTAACAATGCAAGAGATTCAATGGTTTCTTTTTTTATTCTCAATTCCAGTAGTACTCTGGGGTGGATGGCCTTTTTTTGTAAGAGGTTACAACTCAGTTAAAACATGGAATCTGAACATGTTTACCCTCATTACTATCGGTGTCTCAACAGCATGGATATATAGTATAACTGCGCTTCTATTTCCTGAGATTTTTCCTTCCCTTATGCAAACAAAAGAAGGACTAGTTCATGTCTATTTTGAATCTGCAGCAGTTATTATTACTTTGGTACTTCTAGGACAAGTTTTAGAGTTAAATGCCCGGAGTAAAACTAATGATGCCATTAAAACTCTCTTAAATCTTGCTCCGAAAATGGCTCACCTCATAGAAAATAATGGCAATGAAAAAGAGATAAGTCTTGAGGATATTAAAGTAGGAAATAAACTTAGAATCAAACCTGGGGAGAAGATTCCTGTTGATGGTGTAGTTATAAATGGAAGTAGCAATATTGATGAGTCTATGATTACGGGAGAACCTATTCTTGTTCAAAAGTTAGCTAATGATAAACTTATCGGTGCAACTATCAATAAAAATGGTACTTTAGTTATGCAGGCTGAGCGTGTCGGAAGTGATACTATGTTATCTCAAATAATTCAGATGGTATCTTCTGCTCAACGCTCACGTGCTCCGATTCAGAAACTCGCCGACTTAGTATCTGGGTACTTTGTACCTACTGTAGTTCTTTGTGCATTTTTTGCTTTTTTTGGCTGGTGGATTTTAGGACCAGAACCTCGTCTGGCATATGCAGTTGTTGCGGCGGTATCAGTTTTAATTATTGCCTGTCCTTGTGCTTTGGGTCTGGCTACTCCTATCTCCATTATGGTGGGAACAGGTCGTGCAGCACTTTCGGGTATTTTGATAAAAGATGCTCAAACACTAGAGAGTATGGAAAAAGTCACTGTTTTGGTAGTTGATAAAACGGGAACACTTACACAAGGAAAGCCTAAAGTAACAAAACTAGTGACAGCTAAAGGTTTTGATAAAAATAAAGTTTTACAATATGGCGCGAGTTTGGAAAAAGCAAGTGAACATCCACTTGCAGCAGCAGTGCTAGAGTATGCAAAAGAAAAAGAAGTATCTCTCTTAAAAGTTAACAATTTTAACTCTATAACGGGAAAAGGTATAGAAGGTGAAATAGAAAATAAAAAACTTGTACTTGGAAGTGATACATACCTTGAGAGTTTAAATATAGTAGTAGAGGAGCTTGTAACTCAAGCCGATGAAATGCGCAAAGATGCAAAAACTGTTGTCTTTATGTCGATAGACTCTAAAGTAAGTTGTATTTTCTGCATAGAAGATCCAATTAAAGAGACATCACTTGAAGCGATTGAGCAACTCAAGAAAGAGAATATTGAAATTGTAATGTTAAGTGGAGACAATGAAAAAACGGCAAATGCAGTAGCAAAAAAACTTGCTATTAGTAAAGTTCATTCGAATGTTATGCCTAAGGACAAAGGGAACATAGTTAAGCAACTTCAAAGTGATGGTAAAATTGTAGCAATGGCAGGTGATGGAATTAACGATGCTCCTGCACTCGCTCAAGCTAATGTTGGGATAGCGATGGGAACAGGAACAGATGTGGCAATAGAAAGCGCCGGTATAACACTTATAAAAGGTGACTTGTTAGGTATTGTAAAGGTTAGAAAACTAAGTCATGCAACCATGAACAATATCAGACAAAATCTATTTTTTGCATTTATATACAATAGTGCTGGAGTTCCAATAGCCGCAGGTGCTCTTTACCCATTTTTTGGAATATTACTCTCCCCAGTTATTGCAGCTGCAGCTATGAGCTTAAGTTCGGTCTCGGTTATAATAAATGCTTTACGCTTAAAAAATATAAAAATATAAAAGGATGGAAAATGCTTTATATAATTACAACAGATAAAAGCATAGATACTGTGAGAAATGAGATGGAGTTCAAAGCTAAAGAGCTAGGGTTTGGAGTTTTAAAAGAATATAAATTTCAAAATATCCTAAAAAGCAAAGGATATCCTATTGATAAAGATATTACAGTTTTTGAATTGTGTAACCCTATAGCTGCGCAAACTGTTTTATCATCACACCCTGAAGTATCTGTATATCTGCCTTGCCGTATTTCACTATATTTAGATAATGGAAAAACTACATTGAGCACAATTGGTCTTGATGACATGTTACATAATTTTAATTTAGAGGATGAATTAAAAGCACATATGAAAGCTATCTTTGACAAGCTCAAAACTTTACTTGGGAGTTGGGAGTAAAGATATTAATGTTAAAGAGGTAGCTTTACTGATAATTCCCAAAAGTAATTTTACTTTTTGACTTACTTGAAGAGAGAAAACCCTTATAAAAACTCCATGAATATACAATGCGATTAAGTAGTAAGTAAAAAATCCCTTCACTATGTTTGTTCTGTATGTAGTAAAAAGATTCTCTTAAAAATGAAGCTCCAAAAGAAAGAATCGTACTTATGAGTGATAGAGATTTGTGAGGGTAGATATAAACATCTGCTTCACCTTCTATACGTCTTCTTGAAGCTAATTGTTTTAATGTATAGTTATGTGAATGCATTGCTATTGCGTCTTTTACATACGCTATTTTATAGCCTTTGCTCTTTATTTTCACGCCCCATTGTGTGTCTTCTGAACCCCATGCGTCTGTATAGAACTTTTGTGTTTCCCAGATACTTTTTTTCATCGATGCGATAGGGAGTGAATAGTGCATCCATTCTGGTTGATTACCTGTTGTAGTAAATGCTCTCTCATAATCATGCCGCACCCATAAGTCTGCTTCTGGTCGTATGATTTGTCTTCCATAAGATGCGACAACTTGAGTGTTTTCTAGAGGTTGGATAAGTCGAAGTAATGCATAAGGATCAAGTAACACAACATCGGAGTTTATAAAAACTATGAGTTCTGTTCTAGCCTTTTCTATGGCTCTATTTAAAACCTTCCCGGGAAAATAAGTTCCAGATTCAATCGCTAAAAATTGGTGAGGGTATGATTTCACCATTTCCAAGGTAGCATCGCTAGATCCAGAATCAACAATCATAAGTTCTAGATGTATTCCTTTTTGTTTCATTAGTGCCGTAAGTGCTTGATCAATAATCCACTCGACATTGAATGTACGTACAATAACGGTTATAGTTTTCATGCTGCTATCTCCTCTATGTTGAGTAAACTACTCATAAAGACAGTTTCTTTTGTTTGTATATAGTCTAAAATCTTTTTAACAGAAGTAAAGTTATCAGCGAGATACATTGTAATGGGGTGAATTATCATGACAGAGAGTTTTCCTTGTTTCTCATTTTCTTTTAGTTGGTGAAGTACTAACTCCGCCCATTCATCTACATAGTAAGAATCTGAACCAAAATCATCAGACCAGTTATACCGTTTTTGCCATTGCTGGATCCACTCTGGAGTTCTCTCCGCATGGATAATATGCTCATGATCTGGAATAATATTTATAGGAAGATTGTAGATTCCGGATATATCCTTTTTTAAGTTGTGATTATTTTTCATGACACCATCTGAACAGATATTTATACCTAATCTTTGGAGTACACTCTCGGTGTTAATTCCATGCATGTACATGTGATTTCTCCATATATTAATACGTTTTCCTGTTTTAGCATAGATAATATCTATTGTTTTTTTTGTATCGTAGTATTGGTATGCATAGGGTCCATTATAGTTTTTTGTAAATTTATTCCAAATTCGGTGAAGAAGCTCTGGTTTAAAAGCTTCATAGTTGTGACCACCAATTTCTACGTTTGGACTTTTCACAATTGGTTCTACTTCATCCCATTCTTCAACAAATGATTTCCCAGTTATAAAAAATGAACCTCTTATATTCCTTGATTCCATCATTTTTACAAATTCGCCAGCTAAAGACATCTCTGTTTTATCGCTATGCATTTGATTGCCTGTTTTAAGGCTCATATGATGTAAGTCTGCTGTTAAACAAATCATGATTTCTCCAATGTAATGTTATAGGTACGGAGTACATTAACAAAGTTAGTATCTCCATATTGTGACCAAAGTGTTAAAAAACCGTTGAGTAATGCTTCTTCGTTATCGTTATCTATATGAAGAATCTTTTGGAAAAGCACACGATAGTTTCTAGGATAAACTTTATACGCTATATAAGGAAATAAAAGTGAAAGTACCCCTTTTGCTCCAAGTTGCATATAGCTAATAATCTCATTTGATTTTTTCAGTTCCCTAAGTGTAGGAATATTCTTGATTGCATAGAAACATGATTTTAATTTTTGTGCTAGGTTTTGACGAGAATAGCTTTTATTTTCCAATGCAATATTTAAGTAATTATTCCACTCTAGTTGTGGATGAGAAAGATTTATTGTTTCGCAATTTAGATGGATAACTGAAAATATTTCTAAAAGTTCTTTATTCCATAACTTGAGGTCTTTACTTAAATATGTGTCATAATTTGGTCTAAATCTAAAGAGAATAGCTTCAGAATAAAGAGCTTGAATTTTTTTATCTATGCTTGTGGATTCTGCCATATTTGATTGTTTTTGTGCATAACTCCAATGGTATAAATCATTAAAGTACAACAGTGCATCTCCATAGCCTATAATAGCTTTCATAGTATGCTTAATAATTAGCTTTCTTTCCTCTGTAGAGAGAGTGTCTTTACAAAGAAGAAGTCTATTTATAAGTAAAAGGGTACCTCGGTTGACTAGTAGTTGTCTCATGTCTATTGGGTCTATATTGTAGAGAGAGAATGACTCACAATTTTTTAAAAAATCGGAATTCCCAAGTAATGTTTTATGTCCGTAACGCATATCGTAAGTAATTACAAGACCATTGAGCTTCATAAGTTTTTGTTTAGTAATCATAGACATATCAATACCGATATTAAATTTTTTAGAGACTACTTGAAGTAAGGTATTGACAAGCGCTTTTTTAGATGGATTGATATAATCATGATGGATATACAATAGATCTAAATTGTTGTGAGGATGATATATCCCATGTTCTAGAACAATACCGCCCTCACCTCTTCCATATCCACCTATGAGAATTAATGCAACAGTTTGTCCCTCGTAAAATACATCTTTAAATACAGAAGAAATACTTTCTAGTACCTTATGCAGAAACTTCTCAGCTTCTTTATTATTATAATAAGTAAGTTGTTGATTATGCAACATGATATGTATCTTTTTGAATAAGCATACTCAATTGATTATAAAGCTGATGACAGTGTAGTGTTGCGGTAAACTTTGTTTTATACTCTTGATAACCTCGTTGTCCCATTCGACTGATATTTTGTGGATTATCGATAGCGTATTCCAATATTTCACTTAATCCTTGAGAATCATTAGATGTAAAAAGGTGTCCAGTTAATCCATCTTCTAACCATTCAGTTATACCCCCGACATTTGTTGCGATAACAGCTTTAGAATGTTTCATCGCCTCAAGTCCAACAAGGTTAAATGTTTCAGGCGCACGACTTGGTATGACAACAGCATAAGCATTCCAATAGTAACGAGATAACTCATCAGAAGCTATCTTTCCATGGAAAAACACCTGGTGAGATATACCAAGAGCTTTAGCTCTTTTCTCTAGTTCAACTCGTTGCTTACCTTCACCACAAATATCAAGAATGGTATCTTCTTGATTTAATTTTTTAAATGCATCTAGTAAAGTGTCAATACCCTTACCTCGAACAAGTTGACCAACAAATAAAAATCGTTTTGTTTGTGTAATATTGCTTGAGTAATTATGGTTGTTAATAGGAGTTGAAAATAGAGTGATTTTTGATATATTTTCATACTTGAAATTATGAAGTAATAGATGGTTTTTCATGTACTCCGAAGCAACAATTATATGATTAAAGTTTTTCAGTATATCTTGTATAGCAAGTGTATTTGTAATATTGTTGAAAGAAACATAAGGGAAAGAATCCTTTTTATTTATAAAACCAAGACAGCTGTAGCAACCAAGTCCTACTTTTTTTGTACAAGTATGATTTCCAATCGTAGTGTATTTATGTTCACGTAAACAAAAGTTTTTATGATCATGAATAAAACCAACAACAGGAACTTTTAGTTCTGATAGTTGTTGTAATACTTGGGTACTAGATACTTGATGCACATAGATAACATCAGGTTTGATAAGACGCACTTGCTGTTTTAAATCTACCAGTACGCTAGCAAATGAAAAAACTTCTGAGTACTTATAATCTATTCGACTATTTACATTGTAAAGAAGAATATTTTCAACATGGTATTGTGAAGTAAGTGTTTGAGCACTTTGATAGATATATGC
>NZ_JBLHOE010000098.1:0-7692 GCF_047622445.1 Sulfurimonas sp. | reverse complement strand
TCTATGCTTGCAATTGAATTTTTTAAATGATGTGCTTGCTTACTTAAAGTTTTTATATCTTTAGAGTTAGTGTAATACTTATCATTCAACTTACCTACTTCTACTTTCGAAGCTTTAAGCATCTCTTTGAGTATCTCAAACTCCATTAGAGATTCTTCATTTACTGCATATTCATCTTCTAAAATCACAGATAAAGAAACACTTTGAGCAATTACAAAAACAAGTTTTTGCTCTATTTCATCTTGCTCTTTTTTTAAATTTTCATTATATTTAATTAAACTACCTAACTGAGATTTATTTTCTTTATAACTCAATTCCTTTTGGGAAAGTTGTGTTTTTAATTCTTCAAGAAATTTTGTTTGCTTTTGTATAGCAAGTCTTTGTTTTAAAATTGCTTTTGCATTTTTTGCTAGCTTTTTATTGAGTGTAGTGTAGTTTTTACTAAAACTTTTAATCTCCGAAGAAGTCGACTTAATTTTAGTGTTAATATTCTTTTGAGCATACCCTACGTTAAAAAAGAGTAAGAAACTTATAAATAAACGAATCATACTTCTTCTTTATGTCCTAAAACAATTAGAGATGCTAGAAGTACCGACAAAAGCATCGCAATTCCAAAAAGAAGAGAAAAATCTTCTATCTTGTCAAATACAACTACTTCGATTCCGATATTATTAAACTGTTCTGATATCCACTGACTTGATTCAAGGTATGAAAAAAGTATGAACGTGATAATACTTGCAATTATTGCATCCACTATCGAGAGTCTAAACAATACTGCCGAACTTAACCAAACAGGTGCACCAAAAAGACCCATAATACTCATTCTTTCATTATGCATAAATTGCCAAATGCGTAACTCTTTCAAAATCAGCAAAATTGTCACAATAAATACAGACAAGGAAAATACACTAATCACATCTTTAAATAACACTAGTAATTTAAAAGTACTGTCATGATTGTTTGAAAAATTTTCAACCTTTGTTACAGATTTATATGCTAAAAGTTTTTTTGTAAGTTTGTTTATCTCTCTTGGACTTGGAAAATATTTAAGTTTTAACTTATAAAATTTAGGAAGACTGAGCTTTAAAAGTTCCAAGTTTTTTTTATCCATTTTAGTATTTAGTCTTTTGATAACATTTTCTGGATTTAATTCCAAAACACTAGAGATAAGAGGAGAAATTGCCTTGATATTTTTTTCTTCTATACTTACTTGCGCAACAAGAATTACAGAATAATTATTTGCAAGATTTTCTTTGTATGCATTAATAGATCTATCTACAATCGTAAAAACTTGAATCGCGAAAAGTATACTAACAAGTGCTACAACAAGAGAAAAATGATTTTTAATTGACTTCATTAATACTCCCATATTCGATATGAAAATGTTTGTAATCAATACCCATGGTCGATGGAATATTATGTGTCACAACAATAACCGTAGTTTTTAGCTGTGTATTTGCACCTTCTAAAAGGTTCCAAATAAGTCCAGAGGAATAATCATCAAGATTTCCCGTTGGCTCATCTGCTAGGATAAGGATAGGATTATGAGAAAGTGCTCTTGCCATCGCAACACGTTGTTGTTCCCCACCACTAAGCTCTAGCGGATATTTTCCAGCCTGATGCTTAAGACGAACATGCTTTAAAAGTGAATCAACCTGATTTTGCGTTACATTTTTCTCATATCCATTAATAAGCAAAGGAAGTGTTATATTCTTTTCAATCGTCCACTCTTTTACAAGTTTATAATCTTGAAAAACTATCCCAACATGTCTTCGTAAAAAGTTTAATTTTTTACGAGACACACCATTGATCTCTACCCCACCAACAATTAAACTTCCTTGTTGTGGTTTAAGCCCACCATATAAAGATTTTAAAAGTGTAGACTTTCCACTACCACTAGCCCCTGTAATAAAAACAAAACTACCTGAGTCAACAGAAAAATTAACCTTATTGATAATTGTTTCATCATTTGAGTAAGCTAAAGATAAGTTTTCAGCCATTATCACCTTATCCATGCAAAACTCCGTCTAAATATTTATGTGCTATTAAATTACTACGTGATTTTAATGGTAGATATGGATAGTACGATACTTTTGTATCATCTATAAGTACATATAAATGTTCAGGTCTATCAAAACTTCCCATAGATATACGTAACATTACCCTAGCCGTATTTTCATAAACTCTCTCAAAATGGATAAAAGCACCATCTAGTTTTTTTGTCGTAGTATGAAGTGCAACTATATCTTTGTGCTTGGTATTTGCATTTGAGAATTCAAAATTGCCTTCTATGGATAACTCTGGTGAAGATTCTTCATTTATCATTGTTACATCATAAATATTTTTTTCCATTTTTTTCCATCTATCTTCATACTTCGAACTAATCGCTATCTCTTTATTTTTATTTATATGAAGCGTAGTTTTGTTAAAGTTAATAAATGTTTGATACGAATATGCATAATAATTTTCACTATCAGTTCTTAACTCTAGTTTTCCATCAACAGATAAAACTCTATTTGCTTCTTCTATAAAACTTGTAGATATTACACGTCTATGAGGTTTCTTATCCCATGGTACAGGGAAATGAACATATATTTTCCCAATTATATTTGATGGTACTAACTCCATAAAAAGTCTTGCATCATAATCAAGTACAAGTACATTATCTAAATTTTGAATCGCAACTTGTTTGAGAACTTGTTCTATTGAAGGACGATGAATTTCTATCCCTATAAATAAAATCTCTGGATTATGAGAGGCTTGGTGAAGTAAATGACGACCTGATCCAAAACCAACTTCGATTCTAGTCTCTTTGGCTTCGGGAAAGCTATCTACAAAATAACTTATATTTTTAAGTGCATTTACCTCTTCTAGGTGAACATTTTTTTCATACTCTGGTACATTAGAAAAAAGTACCTCTAACTTTGCTGATTTTGCATAGGCTAACAGCGCTTTATGCACATTATATATAGATGCAGGTCGTGTAAGCTTGTCAGACTTTAAGAGATTTTTATTTTCATCTTGCTTTACTAGTAAAAAAAACTCATCTTCTTCAACTTTAACTGAAATCATTTGTTCATTAAGATGATTCAAATTTTTAACAAGAAAATTAAAATCTACTCCATCACAGTGAGATGGAAATTCTACAGACTTAAATTCTTTTATATGTAGGTGTGGCATTAAAGATCGCTCATACTAAAATCATCCATAGGTATAACAACACTTTTCTCTTCTATAGTCTTTTTCGGTGATTGTACACTATGTTTTTTTACTGGTACAACTTTACCTTGATTTGCTTTTGTAGTAAATTTCACTTCCATACTTGCCTCTGAGCGTATAGAATAAGCATCTACACTATATACTTTATAATAATATGTCATTTTTGGTTCAATTTTTGTATCTACAAATACTTTACCTCTAATGTCTACAAATTCTTCTGTTTGAGAATCTACCCAAGATTTTTTTCTTACTTTTTCTACTACAAAACTTTTAACTCTTGGATCAGTCGATTTCCAATTTATCTCTATGTTATCCCCAATCATCTTCACACCAACTAATGATGGTGTAACAGGACGAGTAAGAGTTTTACCATGAATTGACTTTTCATCATTTCTACTCTCTAAAGCATCTGTATCTACTACACTTACTCTATAAAAATAATCTTGACCATCTTTATCAACATTATCGATAAACTCTGTATTTTTTGTCGATTTTACTAGGTTATAACTTCCATCAATGCTACTTGCTTTATAAACATTGTATGTTGTAAAATCCTTAATACGAGTTTTTTCCCAAGTAAGGATTATTTTTTTTGCCAAGTCTGTTGATGCAACAATATTTTCTACTGAAGCCGGTAAGGCTTTTGTTAAAACTTTTACCTCTTTACTTGGTGCTGATGTAATGTCATTATAGGTAACTGAACGAATTCTATACTTATAGACATGTGAATCTTTAAGTCCCTTATCTATATATTCAGCATTTAAACGCCCTTTTACTACAGCGAGTTCCTTCCATTTATCATCTGCTAATGTTTTACGCTCAATGATATAGTTTTGCACAATCTCATTTGTATGAGGTCTCCAAAGAATTTTTGCAGATCTTGGCATCTCTTGGAGTACATGAATCCATGAAACAGATTGTAATGCTGGTAGTGTTTTTGCAAAAATTTCACGGCTTGGGACTGACTCTGCATTTTTTGTATATGTTTTAAATACATAACTGTACTCTGTCTGAGGTTTTACATTTGAATCAAGATAATGCGTCACAAAACGATTTTCTATCGTGTCATAAAACTTATTTGCTTTATCTTTAGAATTTACTTCTTTTTTATATACATAAATCCCTTCAACTCTTGAGTCAGCCATAACACTATTCCACTCAAAACCAACTGCTTTCATATCAGTAAAAACACCATGATCTGTTAGAGTAACAATAGGTAATGTAGAATCAACTACACCTTTTGGTTTTGGGGAAGTGGCTACACAGCCACTAAATGTCAGTATTGAAACTGTTAAGAATGTAGTCAGTGTCCATAACTTCATTAAGCTGCTCCGAATTAAATTTTTGATCAAGATAATTTTGCATCACATCATCAAATTTAGCTACGAAAGAAACTTTCTTTTTTGTTGTTGGATGTATGAAATATATCATGTGTGCATGTAGCAAAACTCGTTCCGACTTCTCCTGTCTTGGTGCTATTCCGTAGATATGATCACCTAAAATATGACGGTTAATTGATTCAAGGTGAACACGGATTTGATGTGTTCTTCCAGTAAAAAGTTTACATGCTACAAGTTGTGTTGTTTCATCTTCACTAGGGAGTAATGTTGCAAACTGTGTTTTTGCATATTTACCAGTTCCAGTACATGCCATTTTTAAACGATTTTTTTCATTTCTACCAATATTACACTCTATTGTTGTTACATCTTCTTTTAAGTGTGGTGTTACTACTGCAATATAATATCTTCCCATACTCTTATCTTGAAGCTGTTGTGATAATAATTCATGCGCTTCATTATTTTTTGCAACAACCATTGTTCCACTTGTACCTTTATCAAGACGGTGAACGATTCCGTGACGTTCTTCACCACTAATAGTAGATAGTCTTATACCTTTATGTTTGAGCCAATCAACCAAAGTTGCATCTTTTACACTTGGCGCTGGGTGAACTGTCACTCCACTTGGTTTATTGATTACTAAAACATCATCATCTTCGTAAAGAATTTCAACGTCAAAATCAACATCTAGTGCTTTTTCTTGTTTTGCCTCAGGAAATTCAACTTTAACAATTTGTTCTAGTTTTAACTTTACACCAGGACGTGTAACTTTTTTATCTTCTATATAAACACCGCCCTGCTTGATTAACTGTGCAATCTGTGAACGAGTCTGTCCAATTTTTTCTGATAAGAATATATCTAATCTTTGAACTTCTTCACATGTATACTTTTGTATTTCACTCATATTATTTACCTTTATGCTACAATTTCTATAAAAAAATTTGGAGTTATTTCTTTGTGGAGATTTGATAAGCGCATTTTAGCACAATTTGACTTTTTTTCAATCATTTTAATCATACCTTTAGTAGTAACTTCACATTGGCTCATTGGTGAAGTAGTTCCAGCACTTGCACAAAAGCAAACTGCCTATATTGCAGTCTCTATAATAGTGTTTTTATTTGTTTTCTTACTCCCAATTAGACGTATGAGTTGGTTGATTCCTCTTGTTTATTGGATAAACATTGCACTGCTAGTTGCAGTTGAATTTTTTGGCCACTCCAGGTTAGGTGCACAAAGATGGATTGATATTCCTTTTATCAATGCCACTATCCAGCCCTCAGAGTTTGTCAAACCAGCACTCATTTTAATGCTTGCTTACATAATAAATCGAAATCCACCTGATGTGAATGGCTATAGAATCAAAGAGTTTTTAAAAATAAGTTTTTATATCTTGTTACCTTTCATTTTAATTGCTAAAGAGCCTGACTTGGGTACCGCATTAGTTTTACTCCTTATCGGCTATGGTGTTTTATTTTTTATTGGAGTGTATTGGAAGATATGGGCTACTATTATCACTGCTGTTTTATTACTTTCACCACTTGCCTATGAATATGCTCTCAAAGATTATCAAAAAATTCGTATACAAGATTTCTTAAGTGAAAAACCTTCCTATCATGTGCAACAGTCTATTATAGCGATTGGATCAGGTGGGTTAACTGGAAAATCAAAAGAAGAATCAACCCAAACTCAAATGAGGTTTCTCCCTATTGCTACAAGTGATTTTATCTTTGCATTTGTAGTTGAGAGAAGTGGGTTTTTAGGTGCATTGGCCATTATACTAGTCTATGTAATGCTTATACTTCACCTATTAAGCCTGAGCGTCTTTAATAAAGACTACTATATAAAAGTTGTAACTATTGCAATATCTTTTATGATTTTTATATACATGGGTGTAAATATTTCAATGACGATAGGCTATGCCCCAGTCGTTGGAGTCCCTTTGCCAATGTTTAGCTACGGGGGAAGTAGCTTTTTAAATTTTATGGTCTTATTTGCGATTATGCAAAACCTTATCACATTTAGATATAAAGACATGTATGATAAAAGTGGAACGAAAAGTTTTCTTTAAATAAGACTACTCTTCATATTCCTCAAAATCATCTTTTGTTGCTCCACAGTCAGGGCAAACCCAATCATCTGGAATATCTTTAAAAGCTGTTCCTGGAGCAATAGAGCCATCAGGATCTCCTATCTCGGGATCATAAATCCAATCACAAAGCGTACATATATATTTTTTAGTCATAAAGCATCCTTTTGCAAATTCTATAATTGAAGTCTAACGAAAAATTAATTATTAAAATGTAAGGTCTTTAATGTAGTTTTAAAATTGAAGAATGGGAATGGTGCTGACACGAGGATTCGAACCCCGGGCCTGTTGATTACAAATCAACTGCTCTAGCCAACTGAGCTATGTCAGCAATAATAAGTAGTTTCTAAATTTTTGAATTAATTGTGCTTAAGTTTTAAACGAAGCATACTGTTAGTATGTGAGTTAAAAAATTAAGTGCAAATAATCAAAAAGAAGTGGCGCGGTGGACGAGATTCGAACTCGCGACCCTCTGCGTGACAGGCAGATATTCTAACCAGCTGAACTACCACCGCACCTATATTGTAAAAAGTGTTCTGCATTTGCACAACGTGTCACATATTTAAAATGGTGGGCATTACAAGACTCGAACTTGTGACGTCTACCTTGTAAGGGTAGCGCTCTACCAACTGAGCTAAACGCCCATTTTAAAAATTTCTAAACACCAAAATAAAATGGCGACCCCTAAAGGATTTGAACCTCTGTTCCTACCATGAAGTGATAGTGTCCTTGGCCACTAGACGAAAGGGTCACTTTTCTTTTCATAAACAAAAGCTTATCAATGGTGGGCATTACAAGACTCGAACTTGTGACATCTACCTTGTAAGGGTAGCGCTCTACCAACTGAGCTAAACGCCCATCAATAAGAATAAAACTAAAAAATAGTGGCGCGGTGGACGAGATTCGAACTCGCGACCCTCTGCGTGACAGGCAGATATTCTAACCAGCTGAACTACCACCGCATGTATATTTTTTAGTCTGATAAATGGTGTCCTGTGATGGATTCGAACCATCGGCCACATCATTAAAAGTGACGTGCTCTACCAGCTG
>NZ_JBLHOE010000097.1:0-7722 GCF_047622445.1 Sulfurimonas sp. | reverse complement strand
CGTAGAACTTTAGATAACTCTATAGCATTCCCATTTTCACCCTTTGAAATAACAAGGGTTAATGCCTGCTTTGAGTTAAATGTTGATAGCGTTTTTGTCTGAGGGTGGTGAAGTTTTACCTCAGCCACATCCCCAAGTTTTATGTATTTGCCTTCTATATTTAAAATTGCTTCTTTATACTCTTGTACATTTTCTTTTCCATTTGTCGTAGAGATAAATGCGAAACTTCCCGCTTCTTCTATCTTACCAATAGGAAAAATATAAGAAAGGTTTTTAATCGCAGCGATAACATTTAAAGGGTTAAGTCCATAAGCCATAATAGCTTCTGAATTAATACTTATTAGTATCTCTTCATCTGAATCACCACGGATAGAAATTTCACTAATATTTGAGATTTTTGAGAGTTTAGATTTTATATCCTGAGCAATTACAGTAAGTTCACCTAAAGATAGTTTATTTGATGAAACTGCGAGATTAATAAGTGGTCTATTTTTATCTAATAGTTTAGCTATGGGCTCATCCATATCTGAGGGTAGAAACTGTTTAGAAATAGCTACAGAGTCTTTTACCTTACTAAGTACATTAATTCTGTTAGAGCTTTCGTTGAGGGTTAAAATTATTATGAAAGAGCCTGGAGTAATTGTAGTTTCAGTTTTATCTATGCCACTGATATTACTCAGTTCATCTTCAATGTCACGAACAACCATCTTGTCCATATTTGTTGCACTTGCTCCTGCATAAGCACCTTGAACACTTATTTTATCAAGTTCAACTGGAGGAAACATCTCTTTAGGAATATTTACATACGCGTTATAACCTAAAAAAAGGAAAAAAATAAGAAGCGCATAATTGAGCCTCTTATTTTGTAAAAAATACTCTATAAACTTAATCATTATCTGCTTGTTTTTTTGTATTAGAATTAGCAATTTTAAATACTGTGATTCCAGCTGCTAGTAATGCAAGCGCTGCTAGAGCAACAAGGTATATAATATACTCTTCAATTTGGGATTTTTCTTCTTTTTCTATCTGTACAGGTTCTGAAATACTTTCTTCTTTATAGGCAGTATCTTGTTCAACTGGTGTCTCTTGAGCAGGTTCTTGTATTAATATTTCGTTTTTATCTTCAGTTTGAACAAGCTCAGGTTCGTCATTTATGGTAGACTCTACTTCTACAATCTCAGATTTTAACTCTTTTTCTTCATGAGCTGTATCTTCAATGATTTGTTCCACTTTAGCTTTTTCTTCGATCTCTTCTATGCTTTGAGCATCTTTTATATTTTTTGTTGGGTATTTGAGTACAAAAGCGTCACCGTAATACACTTTAAAAACATTTATCGTGTTAAGAAGGTCTCTGTAAGAGTCAAATGCGTTAATCGAAACAACTGTGTAATCACTTATCACTGTGTTAATCGTTCTCAGTGAATTGTCCTTCATAAAGTCTTGAAGTTGTATATCCTTTTGTATTTGCTTATTTACAGTTTCTAAAGCTCGTTCACCATTAGCTTGTACTGAGTAACTCCCAAGTATAATTTGCGTTTGCCCAGAAAACAGTAAACTCGACAGCATAAACAACATAAATATAAATTTCATTTTGACTCCTTTAGTATGATTATACCTAAATATTTCCTTATAAATTTACGCTATACTCTCAATCAATATATCAATAGGAACATACTTGACAATCAATAAAAGTCTACTCACAAATCTCATCGCCATTCTCTTCATTTCCTTGTCTTTTATAATAAAAAACGACTACTCTTCACTCTTACTTTTTACCGGTCTTTTTGCACTCTCTGGTGCTCTTACAAATCAACTTGCAATCCATATGCTTTTTGAAAAAGTTCCTTTACTTTATGGATCGGGTGTAATCCCTACTCGCTTTGAAGCATTTAAAGAAGCTATCAAAAACCTTATGATGCAAGAGTTTTTTACCCGTGAACAACTTGACACATTTTTTGCAAGTGAAGAGAAAAAGATCAACCTTGAACCAATCATAGAAGAAACAGATTTTGCCCCAGCTTTTGACGCACTAAGTAAAACAGTTATGGAATCATCTTTTGGCGGTATGCTTGGCATGTTTGGTGGCGAATCAGCACTTGATGCACTTCGTGAACCATTTTCAAATAAAATGAAAGCTGCTGTTATTAAAATAGTGAATTCTGACACTTTTAATGCAACACTAAGTTCTCACATGCAAAGTTCATCTTTAAATGATGATATGCTTGAATCTATTGAAAATGTAATAGATTCACGACTAGATGAACTAACACCACAAATGGTGAAGGAGATTGTTCAAAAGTTAATTAAAGAGCATCTTTCCTGGTTAGTTGTATGGGGTGGTGTATTTGGTGGACTAATTGGATTAATTAGCTCATTCCTAATATAGTCCTTAAATAAGCTATATTAAGATATTAATTATTAAATTTTACAACATTTTTTTACAACATATTATCTTTAACCTGCTAAATTTTAATAAATCATAGCAAATGTTGCAGAAAAAATATATTTGTACAATAAAAAACTTTGTCATATCAATGCCAATTTGGAACTGGAGTTTAACACTTTCTCAATTGCTTATATTTTTTAAAAGCTTACTTGTTTCTTCCAAAAGTCCTTAAGGTTTGTGGAACACAGAAAACTAATATGAGTGCTTCGTGTTCCAAATATAAGAGTTTCTTGAATTTTTCACATTTAACAGATACATCCAAATTATATTTTATAGGCATATAATGACAGCAAATTTAATTTATTTTTTATATTAATGCCTACGACTACTATTTTTTTAATCTTCATTAACCCAGATTTCAAATACTGTGACCAACAGTTGACCTATATCCTTTGTATAATGCAAAAATAGAAATACCATTTTATAGCCAAGTCCTTTATAAGTATAAAATATATCTTATAAAACTTCGATTATTAATAATACTTATAAAATAAACACAAGGTTTAATCTAATGAAAAGAGAAAAAGAGTTAATAATAGTTGGGATAGGTGCAAGTGCCGGAGGTTTAGAAGCCTTACAACTATTCATACAAGGTTTACCTGAAAAAACAACTAAAATGGCATATATTATTGCTCAACATCTTTCACCAACATACAAAAGTCTTATGGTTGAACTCTTAAGTAAAAATACTAGTCTTGAAGTTTTCCCAGCAGAAGATGGATTAACTATACAAGCAAATACAATCTATGTTTGTCCACCAAACGAAAATATCTTTGTTGAAGATAATGTAATTTTACTAAGTAAACCAAAATTAAATATCAATGGTCCAAAACCATCTGTAGATCTCTTATTTGAATCTTTAGCTGAAAATAAAAGTGAAAAAAGTATAGGTATTATTTTATCAGGGACAGGAAGTGATGGAAGTCGTGGTGTTCGAGCTATTAAGGCTGCTGGAGGTTTTACATTAGTTCAAGAGCCAACAACTGCGAAGTATGATGGTATGCCAAATTCTGCGATTAACACTGGAACAGTAGGGATTGTTTTACAAGCTGAGAAAATGGGTCAAGAGCTTGTAGATATATTAGATTTTGCGGATAAAGCGATTATTCCAAAAGCGATAAAAGATTCTCAAAATATATATAAAAATATTTTAAATAAAGTTCATGATGTTAAAGGTGTTGACTTTAATCTTTACAAACCAAGCACAATCGAGAGACGAATTGAGCGAAGAATGATTGCTTTAAAAATAATAAGTATGGCTGATTATTATGCTTATATCTTAAAAAATAAAGATGAACCGGAAGCACTATTTGAAGATATACTTATTGGGGTTACTTCATTTTTTAGAGATGGAGATTCTTTTTCCTCATTGATAGAACAGTTTGAAGCATATTTAAAAAATAAAGAAGGAACTCAAATTAGAATTTGGGCACCAGCATGTTCAACGGGTGAAGAAGCTTATAGTATAGCAATTGTTTTAAGTGAGATTTTAGGTGCTAACATAGGTAAATATAATATTAAGATCTTTGCCACAGATATTGATGAAAATGCATTATTTTTTGCAAGAAAAGGAATCTATCCAGAAAGTGCCCTTATTGAACTTGATAAAAAATTACGCAGTAAACATTTTATGATAAAATCTGAGCATTATGAGGTTATAAAACCTATAAGAGAGATGATTATATTTTCAAAACATAATATTTTAAAAGATCCAGCTTTTTTACGATTGGATATGCTAGTGTGTAGAAATCTTCTTATCTATTTTTCGCAAGAATTACAAAAAAAACTTTTTCCAGAATTTCATTATGCACTGAATGATAATGCCATATTATTTTTGGGTAAAAGTGAATCTGTAGGGCATTTTCAAAGTTATTTTAAAACTATTGACACAAAATGGAAAATATATCAATCCACTTATCTCGGAAAAAAGAATCCACCACCAACTGCACAAGCATATGAAAAAAATGATTTGATAAACAGTGCAAAAATTATTAGCGAAGTAAAAAAACCAACTATAGGTGATATTGTAGTTGATTATGTAACTGAAAATATTCTTCCTATGGCTATCGTTGTGAATGACAGTATGGATATCGTATTTGTAAAAGGGGCAAATCCTTATCTTACAAGACCTGACGGAGAACAAAGTCAAAATATTTATAGAAATATCAATTCTGCTTTAAGTATAGAGTTAAGAGCTTCTATTCATATGAGTGCGAAAGATAATACTGTGTCAAAATCAAATTTTCAAAAAGTTATTTTACTTGATGAAGTAGTTAAATTTGTTCGATTTGTTGTTATACCCATTAAGAAAAAAAATCAATCAAATTTAACTCTTATTTATTTTCAAGAGGAAGATTCTAAAGACTTTAGATATTACAATTCAGAAGTACCAGAAAATAATGATGCCCATCATAAAGAGCTAGAAGATGAGCTCTCAAGAGCAAAAGAGTATCTTCAAACAGTTATAGAAGAATTAGAAACAAGTAATGAAGAGATGCAAAGTTTAAATGAAGAGTTGCAAAGTTCAAATGAAGAGTTGCAAAGTTCAAACGAAGAACTTGAAACAACAAATGAAGAACTACAATCAACAAACGAAGAACTACAAACAGCATATGCAGAACTACGTTCAATTTATGATGAAAAAGAAAGCTCCACTCGTCAAATAAAAGAGATAAATAAAAAGTATGAAAAGACTAATAATCGACTCGAAGTAGCACTCATGGGAGCAAATCTAGGTATATGTGATTATCATATTCCAGCGATTGAAGGCGATATTTGGAGTGAAGAATGGACTAATATCCTTGGCTATAAACAAGGGGAATTACCTTCTGATAAAACAAATATGAAAGAGTGGCTTTATAATCATATTCATGAAGATGATTTATCAGATTTTAGTAAAAATTATGAAAATTACGTTAATGGTACAATTGATGCATTTAGAAGTAGCCATAGAATGATTAATAAAAAAGGCAAGACAATATGGGTAGAGTGTCTTTCTGCGGCTTCCAATAGAGACAAGGATAATAAAGTATTACATGCTGTAGGGACGTTAAAAGATATTACAAAAGATGAAAAAATAAAATTATCACTTTTTGAGAGTGAGGAACGATTATCTTTAGCTACTCAATCAGCGAATATTGGCTTATGGGAGATGGATATGATCACAAAAGTTGTCTTTTGGGATAAGCGCTCTTATGAAATTTTTGGCGTAAGTGATACAACAGAACTATTACCTGAGGTATGGAATGATTTACTTCATAAGGATGATGTAGTAACAGTACAAGAAGAATTTGGTAACGCAATAAAAGAGAAACGATTTTATAGTTTATTATTTCGTATAATAAAACCTAATAAAAAATTGGCTTATGTTCAAGGCTCTGGTAACCCTATCTTTGATAAGAAGGGTACATTAATTAAGATTGTAGGCACAAATATTGATCTTACCGAACATATGCTAGAAAATATTAAAAGAGAGTTTTTAGTGATCGAAAATGAAGGTAATAAGTGAAAAAAGAAGAATATGAGAGATTAAGGAATCTCGCTTTAGATAAACTAGAAAATTCGTCTGCAAATATACCAGAAAATCATCTTAATAAAGGGATGGATGAACTTATTCAAATTAATGAAATTTATCAAGCTGAGCTAGAAGCACAAAATGATGAACTTCAAACTAACATCTTTAATTTAGAAGAGGCTCAAAGTGAACTAGAAATTCTTTTTACTCATGCACCAATTCCATATATGTTATTAACGAAAAAATTCAATGTAACTAGAGCGAATAAAGAAGCGTTGAGAATGTTTAATTCAAAAACTTTTCTTTCTAAAAATATCCCTTTTTATACACATCTATATAAAGGTGAAATGACCAAGTTCTTAGATTGGATACATAACAAAAATGAATTTCATCCTTCATTAGAGGTACTACTTCATACAAAGGTAGGTTTTAGATATTGTATATTGCATTATCATAAATGGTCAACAGATGATAGTGACACTTTTTTACTTTCAATTATAGATGTGCATTCCAAAAAAGAAAAAGATGATAGATTTAAAGCACTTTTTGACAATACACAACAAGGTGTTGTATGCTTAAATGCAGATAATAGCATAGTCGATTTGAACTCAACTGCATTAAAGATTATCGGTAAAAAAGAAGCAGAATGTATCGGTAATCAACTTAGCTATTTTAATTGGACATTTGTAGGTGAGGATGGGGAAATAGTTTCTTTAGATGAATTGCCATTTGCTAAAACAGCTCAAAAAAAAGAGTCAACGGGTCCATTTGTTTTTGCTATCAAAAGACCTCAAAATAATAATATAATATGGTTAAAAATTGAGTCAATACCACATTTTAGCCCTAAAAATCAAGAAATAATAGGAGTGTTTTATATCTTTACGGATGTTAGTAAGGAGTACATATTAACTAAAGAATTAAATCAACAATTAGAAAATTTTAAACTTCTTGGGAATAATATACCTGATGTCATTATCAGGATAAATGATAAGAAAGAAATTTTATTTATTAACAAAAAGGGTGAAGAGTTTTTTAACCTCAATATAAATTATAGAAAGAATATTGACTTATGTAGTTATCCTATTTTTAAAACACAACAGGCTGAAAACATATGTAGTATTTTTAATGATTTAAATAAATTAGATGACCCTATTACCTATTCATTAAGTTATAAAATTAATAGAGTAAATAAGAATTACTTTATAAGAATAATTCCTGAAATATCTAAAGATATTAAAAAACTATTTTTAATCATAATTGAAGATATAACTGAACGTATAGAATCTGAAGATATGTTTAATCAACTTTTCTACAATGCCTCAGACGCTATTGTCCTAACAGACCATAGCACTGGAAAAGTAAAATCAATTAACTCAAAAGCTCGTAAACTTCTTGATGTTAATCCTGAATCACTAGAAGAATATTCATCCATAGATGCGCTTGAGTCATTTCAATCTAAAGAGTTGACCGATAAGCATATAGATACTTTAGATAATCAGGGACAAGATAGTTATGAAGTAATACGAATATTAGATGATAATACTAAGCAATATTTAAAGATTTATAGTACTCTGATTGATATTGGTGATGAAGTTTATCATCAATCAATCATCCATGATTTGACAGAACATAAATTACTAGAACTTCAACTAAAGCAAAGTTCAAAAGTTTTTGAGCATACAACAGAAGGAATTTTAATAACTGCTTTGGATGGATCAATTATCTCTGCAAATGATGGATTTTTAAAGATTACAGGTTACTC
>NZ_JBLHOE010000096.1:0-7735 GCF_047622445.1 Sulfurimonas sp. | reverse complement strand
GATGCACCGACTATACCTTTCTTGAGTATTGCAGAACCTAGAGCTTTTTGGTGGCTATTTGATTTATACCAATTAAAACCGATGTACCAATATCTAATGTTAACAGGTAGATTTTAAAAGGTGAGATTTTGGTGCAAAACGAAGTAGTTAAAGAGATTCTAAAAGAGGTTGACAAGCATCCTGAGATAATGTCTCGTAGGGATGTATTAAAGTATCTTGCTCTTTCGCCATTAGCTACTTCAATTAACGCAAGCATGACAGCTACAAAAGGAGAATTCCAAGCTTCTAATGCCAAAGAGAAGATTGTTATTGTGGGAGGAGGACTTGCCGGGATTAGTACAGCGGCACGTCTTAAAAATACATTAGACAATCCTGACATTACCATCATAGAACCTGAACCTTTATCTGCTTCATATCAATCTGGACTTACACTTGTTGCTGCTGGATTATGGAGCATTCATGAAATACAATACAGGCGTGATGATAAAATTCCTCATGGGGTTAAACTCATTAAAGGTCGTGCTACAACATTTGATCCTAAAAACAACAAATTAACGGTTGATGATAAAGAGCAAATTGAGTACGATCAACTTATTATTGCTACAGGTATCACATTAAATTATAGTGCCATAAAAGGTCTCACTGGTGAAGTTACTTCTTTTGCTAAAAACACAAATGTATTAAAAAAGTCAGGTTTAACAAAAAATGGACTCCATTCTATCTTTTTTCAAGATGGCGCAAGTGCTACATGGGATGGAATTAAAGAGTTAATCCAAAAAGCAAAAATACATACAAGTACTACAAAACTCCAAGCTATTTTTACCCATCCAAACACTGATATTAAATGTGAATCCGCATCAAAAAGCATTATGTACCTTACACATTCTCGTCTCGTAGAGGCTGGAGTAAGGGATAAAGTAGAAATGATTTTTAATACAGACGCAGACACTATGCATGATGTCACAGAATTTCATAATGCCATACGTACACAATTTAAACGCAGAAATTTTACATATAATTATACATATAATCTTATAGAATTAGACGTTATAAATAAGGTTGCTACATTTGACAAACACCCTCACGAAGCCAAACATGAAAAGATAGAAGTCTCTTATGACTTTATCCACATAACACCTCCAATGAAAGTGCATGATGAAATCGCTCATTCATCCCTTGGCTCGCAAAAAGGTTTTATCCCTGTGAATAGGGAGACATTACAACATTTAAAATTTGACAATGTATGGTCTTTAGGAGATGTAGCTTCGATACCCTTAGGTAAAAGCTCTGCATCTGTCACTTCACAACATAAAGTTTTAGTAGATAACATAATAGCACACATGCAAAAAAAAGATTCTCTGCCAGCAAAATATACTGGCTATACTCTTTGTCCTTTTATAACAAGTGTAGGTACTGCAATGCTCGCTGAGTACGATTGGGAAATGAAACCAAAACCTAGCTTTCCTCTTAGTCCCACACAAGAAAGATGGATATGGTGGCTGATGGAAATATATGTACTTAAAACAATAACAATATCAGGAATCATGAAAGGATACGCGTAAAGTTACATATGTGATAAATAAGATATATTAATTTTACTATTTCACAATGAATTCACAATTATAAGATAAAATACTTTCATAAACTCAAGGAGAATGAATGAAAAACATCGCAAAAGTTGCATTGGCTGCAACAATACTACTAACTCTTAGTAGCACAACTGCTAGCGCAAGTCCTGAAAAAGGTCAAAAGTACTTTACTAAAAAGCTTAAGACTGCATGTGGTATCTCTGGTGCTGCATTAGCTGGTAAACATACACAAGAAGAATGGCAATCGATTAATGCTAAAGGTGCTATTGCCGCTGAACTTAAAACTATCTGTCCTAAAGTTAAAGACAGTGCGTTAAAAGACAAATATGTTCCACACTACTTTGACTTCTTATTTGAATATGGAAGCGATAGCGGTAACATTCCAGCTTGTTAATTAAATCACATCTTATGATGTGGTTTAACCCCCTTCTTTTTACCTACTAACTTGTAAAATTTCAGCACTAACACTACTTTTTTTCTTTATAATAGAATACTATTTTTATTGGATATATTATGCTTGAAACTTCACACTGCCTACGAACACGTTCCCCTATACAAGAACTAAAAAAATTAAATAATAACCTTATAGCCATAGCAACTCTGCAACATGGTGTAAGAATTTTCTCCTATGATGAATGTGAAAATAAAACAACAATCTCACACGAATATCTCAACTCCCAAACTACGGCAGTATCTTTTAGTCTAAACGGAGAGTTTATCGCCTTTTCAAACCCATCTTACATTTTCATCTTGCACATGCCAAGTAAAGTTGTTCTGAAAACTATTCGAACTGATGGTGAACTCATTCAAAAATTACAATTTGATTTAGAATCTAAGTATATTATCGCCGCTACCCAAAGCGGACGTGTATTACAATACAGATACGACGGCTCATCCCTTCTTGGTAGACTTTACTCATTTGAACATACTGGGCAAAAAATAAAATCTAAAGCATCCATTGTAAGTTCTTTTGCATTTCACAAAAATATTATGGCTTGCGGAGGAAACAATGGTACTATCTTCACCATAAACCTTCATTCACGTGCAAATAAGCTCATCATCAAAAACGACACTTCACGGATAAGCTCTGTATGTTTTTTAGATGCTACACAACTTTTAAGTGCTGATACAAAAGGTTCCATCTATCTTAATTCACTCAAAACTACTAAACTGATTAAAAAAGTAGATAGTACTTTTACCCAAATTACACAAATTTTACTTATGCCTAATCCTCAATATCTTATGGTTATTGGTGGTACAAAACATGTAGCCGTATATGATTCACAAAGCCTTAAACTACTACACTCAAAATATGTAGAATTTGAAGAAGTTGTGACAAGCCTAGAAATTGTGGATGACAAGACAATTATTGCTACCCTAAAACATACTTCTATTGAAAAAATTAATCTTCCAACAGCAGAAAAATTAAAATCTTACATCATCTCAAATGAATTAAATAAAGCTTTTGGCTTAATCAGAGCAGACCCTCTTCTTCTAGGAACACGAGAGTATGCAGTTCTTGAAATAGCCTATAAAAAAATCTACGATAAAGCATTAGATGCTTTAATCAAAGGAAATAGAGATACTGCCCTTGAGTTTACAAAGATGTTTAAATATGTAGATAGTAAACGAGACGAGATAGACTTACTCTTTAAATCATTTGACAATTATCCTAGGTTTAAATCTTTATATGTTGAAAAAAAGTATGCCTTAGCTTATGCCATGGCTGTTAAGTACCCAGCACTTACACAAACATTTCAATATACAAAAATGGAGGAGTTATGGGATGACAGCTTTGCCAATGCACAAAGACAAATTGACCATGGACACTTAGAAAATGCCACTACACTTCTCAAAGATTTTGCAACTATCATGGAAAAAAGGCCTCTAATAAAACTGATGCTCAATCATAACAAAGATTTACAAGCATTCCTTCATGGCATGTCCAATAAAGATTATAAAAGAATAAACTTGCTTGCACAATCCAATCCTATATTTGCCCTTGTACCTCAATATAAAAATATACAAAGTGATATGGATATAGAACTAGCGCGTGTACAAAAACATATAGACAACTGTCATTTAAATGAGGCTATAGCTAAACTTTCTAAACTACAAAATATTGACTCCATAAAAGAAAGAGTAAGTGAACAAAAAGAAGAATGTCGCGCAGTAAAGAAACTCCAAGATGCATACAAGATTAGCAACTTCATTCAATGTTATGAGGTAATTGATAAAAATCCCGTACTCAATTCTACCCAGCTAGGAATACTGCTACAAGAACATTGGCTTAAAATCATCTCAGAATGTGAAAGATTTGCACTCAAAGGTAATATAAAAGATATCAAAGAAAAACTCGCAGAGCTCATTAACCTAGAAACACGTAGAGATAAGATCGGGGATCTTTTTCGTCTTGCTTTTCATACAAAAATCAAGGTTTATATTGCTAAAAAACTTTATAAAAAAGCAGAAGCTATTATTTACTCATATGTAGACATCTTTGGTATAGACAATGAGATAAAGTCCATCATAAAAACATGCGAGAAGAAGTCCAAAATAGAATTAGCAATTACTAGCAATATCAACGATAGAGACAAAAGGGATAAGTGGATACATAGCGAAGCTATAATGCAAGCCTAAGCTTTCGTCTGCATCAGGTCAGAGAGAGCTTTAACTGTTTCATTGTAGTCACTTTGCAATTCAGAATTTTGGGACATAAACGTATACATAGCTGCTTTCTTATCTATAGCTTCATCTAGTTCTGGATCTGTACCTTTTGTGTAGGCCCCAATACGAATTAAGACCTCATTTTCTTTCAGAAGTGTATACAGTCTACGAAATCTCATCACTGCTTTAAGATGTTCTTGAGTAACAATGTCATTCATAACTCTAGAAGCTGAATTAAGGACGTGGATAGGTGGATAGATACCAAAGTCTGTAAGTTCACGTGAGAGAACGATATGGCCGTCTAAAATAGAACGAGATTGATCCGCAATAGGATCACTCATATCATCTCCTTCTATTAATACGGTGAAGAAAGCCGTAATAGAACCCTTCCCTTCTTCTTTTCCTGCACGCTCCATAAGCTGTGGAAGAAGAGTAAGAGAAGATGGTGGATAGCCTTTAGAAGTTGGTGGCTCTCCAAGTGCTAGACCTATCTCACGTTGTGCCATAGCAAAACGTGTTACAGAATCCATAATAAAAAGAACATCCAATCCTTGATCTTTGAAAAACTCTGCCACACTCATAGCTGCAAAAGCTCCATACTTTCTCATCAATGGTGAATCATCTGAAGTTGCTACAATAATTACAGTATTTTCTAAATTACCCGCAAGATTTTTTTCTATAAACTCAGGAACTTCCCTACCCCGCTCGCCAATAAGTGCTACAACTTTTATAGGAGCAACTGAGCCTCGAACAATCATTCCCATAAGCGTTGATTTTCCAACACCACTTCCTGCGAAAATTCCAAGTTTTTGGCCCTTTCCGCAAGTTAAAAGAGCATCTATCGATTTTACACCTACAGGAAAAACTTCATCAATCATTCCACGTTTCATTGCAGCAATCGGAGCTTTAATAATTGGAGAAAGTATCGAATCATTAATATTGCCTTTTCCATCGATAGGACGCATAAACGGGTCGACTACTCTACCTAAAAGTGCTTGACCCACGGGAATGTTCATACCGGCTGAATCCAAAAAAACCTTATCTCCAGAACAAAAACCCTCAACAAAGCTAAAGGGTGTAATGAAAAATATAGGTCCATCAATCTCTGTTACCATACCCATACTCTCTTGGTGCGTGTCATTAGAGATAATCTTTACCATATCCCCAATACTTACTTTAAGTCCACTAGCAGTAATTACAGTAGCATTGATTTTGATTACTTCACCAAAGGAAATAGAGAAATTCTTTGAAGACAGTTTATCTTTGAGAGATTTAAATGGCATTACTTATGCTTAATAACGTGTGCTAGTTGGTGAATTTATTAGCGAGAAAAATTCAGATCTTGTCTTTTCATCTTTTTTAAACAAACCACGAAGTGCTGAAGATGTTGTTGTAGAGTTTATTTTCTCAACTCCACGCATTTCCATACACATGTGACGTGCCGCAATTACTACTGCTACACCTTTAGGCTGGATTGAATCCATAATAGCATCTGCAATTTGCTCTGTAAGTTGTTCTTGAATCTGCATACGACGAGCAAATACATTCACAACACGAGGAATTTTTGAAAGTCCTACAACTTTTCCATCAGGAATATAGGCAACATGAACACGCCCAATAATTGGTAAAAGGTGATGTTCACACGTAGAATAAAATTCAATATCTTTTACAAGAACCATTTCATCATTCGTTGTAGTAAAAAGTGCCTTCTCGAGAATCTCTTTTGGATTTTCTTTATAACCACCATAAATAAATTCGTACGCTTTTCTAACACGTGATGGTGTATCTTTTAAGCCTTCACGCTCGGGGTCTTCACCCACATGAAGCATCATAGATTTTACTGCATTTTCAAACTCTATATCTTTACTTTGTGCCAACTCTATACCTTTAAAGTTTTATTAGCGTTAGAATAACAAGTAATAGCTGAGTTTATACTATAGATATGCACTTATGAAAGGAGTTTATTTTTGAATAATGTTTTTGATTGAGAGATTACTAGGAGATAGGTACATGCGCGTAAATGCGTATGTACCTATAGTCTTGACTAGGAAACTAAAACGTGAGGAACGATAAGTGGATATTTTTTCATTTTTCTATAAATATGCTTTCTTACGATTTGACGTAAGTCATTTTCTAAAGCTCTCGTATTTTCAATCATTCCATCTTTAATATGAAGTAAGAAATGCTCGACTACGTCTTCCATCTCTTTAGCAAAAGCTTTATCTAATTTATCTGGAACGATACCAAAAGTAGTCACTTTAGGCTTCGCTTGCATTTTAGAATGCTGTCCATCAACTTGAACTACCATCATTACGATACCATCAGTTGCAAGTTTTTGACGATCTAAAATAATATCATCATCAATTTTATGATTATTTTGATTATCAATGTACGTTTTACCAGTTTTTACAGTTTTTACTTTTCTCATGTATTTTGGTGAAATCTCTATCTGTTCGCCATCTGTCATAAGAAGAATATTTCTCTCAGGAACTCCACACATCATACCAGTTTCTCTATGTTTCATAACATGGTTATATTCACCATGAATCGGTAAGAAAAATTTAGGGTTTACAAGACGTAACATAAGTTTTTGCTCTTCCATAGAAGCATGGCCAGAAACGTGGATATCTTTAGCATGAGCAACACTTGCACCAGCACGTTGTAAATGATTTAGCATACCAGAAATTGAACCTTCATTACCAGGAATAGCACGAGAAGAAAGAACTATTAAATCTGTTGGCTTAATCTTAATATGTCTATGTTCGCCAATACTCATTCTAAATAATGCTGAATTTGCTTCACCTTGAGAACCGGTCGTAACAATTAAAACTTCTTTATCATTTAAGCGTGCAATTTCATCCGCATCTACAAAAATATTTTTAGGAAATCTTACATAATCATACTGCATTGCAATTTCTATATTTCGCTCCATAGAACGACCAATAACACATATTTTACGTCCGTATTTTATTCCGTATTGAATTGCTTGTTGCACACGGTGAATGTTTGAACTAAATGTAGACATTAAGATACGCCCTTCTGCTTTAGCAAAAATACGATCTAAGGCTGGTCCTACACTTAATTCAGATCCTGTTGGAACAGTATTATATGAGTTTGTTGAATCACTTAAAAGACAAAGTACACCTTTATCTCCATAATGTGCTAAACGATGAAGGTCAGCCGTATAACCATCAACAGGAGTATAATCAATTTTAAAATCACCTGTATGAATTATAGTACCAGCCTCCGTTGTAATAGCAACAGAAGAACTATCAATAATAGAGTGAGTCATATGCATCCACTCTACTTCAAAATCATTACCAATTTTAATAATTTGTCTTTTTTCAATCGGATTGAAATATTTTCTATGCTCTTTAATGTGGTGCTCATCAAATTTTGTTCCAATCATAGCAAGTGGTAAGGGTGTACCAAAGATTGGAAATTGCATCTCTTTATAAAGGTATGGCATTGCACCAATA
>NZ_JBLHOE010000095.1:0-8990 GCF_047622445.1 Sulfurimonas sp. | reverse complement strand
ATGACTTTTAAATACATGCTCACTCATTCCATATTGTACTGTATGGTTTCTTGAACTGTTGCCGACCGACCCAAGGGTACGGGGAAATCTTTTCGATTATAAGGTCAGGATTTAATTCGTTACACTTTTGTAAACCATCAAGTCCATCAATAGCCTCCCCAACAACTTCATATTCTAATGCAAGAAGTACTTTTTTGATAGCTGTTCTTGCAAGCTTTGAATCATCAATAACTAAAACTTTTTTCAATACTTTCTCCTTTTTAAATTTTAAATCCAATAAGTATAATACTATTTAAAGACTTTTCAAATAAGAAGGAAATGTTAATTAGGAGAGAAAATGTTCCAAAGATTTTTTTATTGTTTTATATTTAAATTTATACCCTGCAGACACTAGTGTTCTTGGGTAAATTTCTTTTGAGTCCGTAAGTACACTAGCCCCTTCAGCAAATGGCATTCGTAAAATGAATTCAGGAAGTGGTAAAAATGCAGGCCGGTGAAGTATCTCGCCTAAAGCTTTTGCTAAATGCTAGTCTCCTGAAATTACACTATTTTACAATATTTCGCTTCCGTATAATCAGATCCAAATTTATGAAGTACATTAACAAAACAGTCAATATTTTTCAAAAATAATTTGATTAATCTTGGATCAAAATAAACACCAGACTTACTCTCAATGAATTGTAAAATCTCATCTAGCTCCCAAGGATCTTTATATACTCGTTTATTTATTAATGCATCAAATACATCTACTATAGCTACTATTCTTGCATGTATAGGTATTTCTTCACCTTTTAATCCATGAGGATACCCTGTTCCATCCCATCTTTCATGATGGTGAAGTGCTATCTCCTTAGCAATCTTACCAACATTTTCATCACTTAGAAATGCTTTGTCTAAAAGAGCTGCACCAGCATTTGCATGTTCTTTCATTGCTTCAAATTCATCAGCATCCAGCTTACCTGGCTTACATAAAATAGTGTCTGGAATTGTTACCTTACCTATGTCGTGTAAAATTGCTAATTTGCCAATAAGTCTTGCTTCTTCTTCAAACATTCCACTTAGTTTTGAAAGAATATAACTATATTCACCCATTCTTTTTACATGAGAACCTGTTTCAGCACTTCTAAACTCTGTTATGTCAGAAAGAAGATTAATAATATCATCATCAAAATTACTCTGCATATCTTCAAACATAGCAACGGACTCTATATTTTGATAAATTCTTGAGTAAAATTCATCTCTTGAAAAAGGCTTGGTAATGTAATCATTAGCGCCCTCTTTTAAAAATCTACTTGTTGTATAAGAGTTTGTATCTGATGTCAGAGTTATGATACTTAGACTTTTTTTATTTCTCTTTTTTCTTGCCTTACGCACAAATTCTAAACCATCCATAATAGGCATATGATAATCCGTAATCACAAGTTCTACCTCTGGATGTGCTTCAAGTTTTTCGAGACCTTCTTTTCCATTTGAAGCAGTTATAACTTTGAAATGGTGAAGTAATAGATTTTGCTTTAAAAAGTTTGTATATAAAGTTGAATCATCAACAATCAGGATTGTTTTTGTCTTATTTAACTCTAATTGCTTAAGTTTTTCTACAACATACAGTATATTTTCATATCTTTCTTTAAGCACATAGTCTACAATGTGAGAAGTTTCAAATCCTTCTCTAAAATCTTCATCAAAGATACCAGTAAAAACAATTGGAGCGATATTATGCTTGTTTAAAAGTGGAATAACTTCACCACTCTTTGCATCTGGAAGATTCATATCTGCTACAGCAAATTGGTAACGTTCCTTGCTTACAAAACTTTTTGCTTGAGCATAAGTTTCGGCTATATCAAAATCAAAATCAGTATATTTAGTTAAGAGTTCAGTAAAAATCTTACAAAGCATTTTACTATCTTCAATAATCAACAACTTAGACATATTCAATAACCTTTGTATAAATTTAGTGAATGAGTATACCGAAATTTCGACTCAATCTAGTATTATATGACCTTATAATATATTATTTATCTACAAAATAACGTATCGAGGCAAAACCATATATTTCAATATCTTTGAAGAGTCTCAATTGTTCTTGTTTAATAATTCCACCAAGTGCAAAAACTTTAATATTGCATTTAGTTATAAGCTCTTTTAAATCTTCTAAGCCTTTTGGTTTACCTTTATTTGGTGAAGTAAAAACTGGACTATACGTAACTGCGTCTGCACCTAATTTTTGCGCTTGGAGGACTTCTGCATATGTATGAGTACTTATTATAACTTCTAGTCCTTGAGCTTTAGCTCTTATGATTTCCCCAAATTGAAGCGATGTTAAATGTACCCCTGTTGCATTCAGCTCTTTCGCTAAATCTACTTTTTGGTGAATAAAGCTTTTAATATTTTCAGATTGTTTACACACTTCTACAAAATGTGAAGCTTGACCTTCATAGTTTGGATTTGATTTGTCTCTATAAAGTGCATACTCTGGTCTATGAATTCCAAACTGTTTATGTAATATTTTTCTAAAAATGCTAGGAGTATCTGTGTACAATTCTGGTGAAGTTATTAAATATTTTTTCATCGATGATCTTCTCTTATTTTTTCTAATTATACTCAAGTTATTTAACCCAATAACGATATACTTGAACCATGATAAATATTTCAGACTTTAAGCAACTCGGGATTATACTTCCAAATACAAATAAGGCACTATCGAAGGTCATAAGTGAAGCTACACATCAGGAGCTCAAAGCAATCACTCAAGGGAAGGATTTAAAAACGGTTTTAAGCTCTTTACTTAAACAAAGTGCTTCCACACCTGAGTCAAACAGAGAATTACTCCAACTAGTTAAAGACAACCCTACTTTAAAAAACTTAGGTAATGTTACAACAACCATCAAAGATTTACTGGGTAGCCTAAAGTCTGAGAAAAATCCCCTACCCTTAGAAAAAGTACTCCAAACATTTTTAAGTGATGTGAAAGATTTAAAAAACTCGGAGTTAAAGCAAAAGCTTGAAAACTCTGGTGTTATTCTAGAATCCAAACTAAAGAATGTGCAGAACCCTCAACTTGAGCTTAAGAATGCACTTATTTCTTTAGTCAAAAACCTTCAATCGAGTAATTCATCCATTCGTAGAACAATTGCAAATGAAGTAAAGGTTTTACTCAATACTGAAGTACTTAAGTCTGTACAGACTCCAACTATTAAAAATACTCCTGATATAAAACCAATAACAAATTTTGAGTGTATAAAAACAGCGAATGACAATCCAAAAGCGTTACAACAACTCTCTACTAATGTAGAGAAACTAATTTCTACGCTAAAAACTACTTTATCCAAAGCTGACAGTATTCATAATCCTGTTATTACCAAGGCACTTACGAGTTTAGAGCATAAAATAGAACCAAAGTTACTGACCCCTGAAAACTTTAAATTAGCACCAATAAAAGAATCTTTAGAACAAGTCTCTACTCTTATGTCAAAGAGCTTTACCATGGAGTCTAAAAGTATATTGGCTTCCTTAGAAAAAATCTTGCAGGTCTTAAAAAATGTTGAGCCAACTGCTAGAGTTCCAAAGGCTTCACTCGAATCATTTTTAGAAAACAAAGTACCTAAGATGATAACAAATCTAAGTCAAGAAATAAAGACTACTTTATCCAAAACTGACAGTATTCACAATCCTGTTATTACCAAAGCACTTACGAGTTTAGAACATAAAATAGAACCAAAGTTATTGACCCCTGAAAACTTTAAATTAGCACCAATAAAAGAGTCACTAGAACAAGTCTCAACTGTCCTAAGTAAAAGCTTGCCCATAGAGTCTAAAAGTATATTGGCTTCCTTAGAAAAAATCTTGCAGGTCTTAAAAAATGTTGAGCCAACTGCTACAGTTCCAAAGACTTCACTCGAATCATTTTTAGAAAACAAAGTACCTAAGATGATAACAAGTCTAAGTCAAGAGATAAAAGAGGTTATCCAAAAGGGTGAACCTATTTTTCATAAAGATACGACACAAATTTTAAATAAACTAGAAACTTTAAATACAGCGCAGAAACTTCACCCACAAAATAATATAAAAGAGATGACAACTAACGATTTAAAAGCAGTTCTGCTTCAGGCAAGTGATGAAATAACAAAGTCCAACCATCCAAACCAAGTTGAAATTACCAAACAAATAGATAAGCTTTCTCTTCAAATTGACAACTATCAACTTATTTCACATTTATCTAATGGGACTTCACTATACTTACCTTTTTCATGGGATATGATGGAGGAAGGTAACATTGAGATGAAAAAATCAGATGATGATAAGTTTTACTGTGATATTTACCTCAAACTAAAAGATTATGGTGAAGTAAATCTCAAACTAACACTCTATGAAAAAAATCAACTTAACCTGCATATATACTCATTAAATGAAGAGTTTAAATCAGTTATTCAAGACAATATCCCAATGCTTCGCTCAGCCCTTATAGATGCCCAAATCACACCAAGAGAGATACGTGTATATGAACCGAAAATATCTAAAGTATCTACTTCGCCATACCAACAACAAGAGAAAAGTATTTATATGGGATTTGAGGTGAAAGCATGAAAAAGATTAAAGCAGCAGCCTTACGCTACGATACCGAAAAAGAAAAGGCTCCTCGTCTTGTTGCTAAAGGTGAGGGAAGCACAGCTGATAACATTATAAAGATCGCTGAACTTAATGACATCCCCATCAAAAAAGATGAAGATTTAATCGAATTACTCTCAAATGTGGAACTTGACAAAGAAGTACCAGATGCTTTATATAAAGCAGTGGCAGAGGTTTTTTCTTTTGTGTATAAAGTCTCTAGGAAAAAGTAGACTTTACCCATGAAGCTATCATCTTTAACTCTTCTTCTACAATTGTGTGATCTTTATCATAAGTTACAAATTCTATATCAAAACCACCATCTTGTAAAACCTCAACTTGATCTTTTGAAGTTTCGTATGGAAGTACACCATCGGAGGTTCCATGGCTGCAGAGCCACTTTCCTTTTTGTACATCTTGGTTCATATCTTCTAAAAGTTTTGGAGCGTCATAAATATAACCACTTATTGCAATATATCCAGCTAAAACTTTCCCATACCTCGCTCCAAACTCAAATGTCAAGAGTGAGCCTTGAGAAAAACCAAAAAGAAAACTCTCTTCTACATTAAATTGACTTTCAAAAAGCGTATCTAAATCATGCGTTAAAAGTGTACTCGAGTACTCAATTCCTGGAAGTTGCTCGGGAGGAAGTTGATACCAAGAGAATCCTGTGAAGTACTCAAAAGGTGCATCAAAAAGTATGTAGTTCATGTTCTCAATGTCTAAATATGGAGGAAACCCTTTAAAACCATCAGAAGAATCACCTCGACCATGTAAAATAATCATAAGCTTCTTCGATGGAACTTTTGATGGCATAAATATATATTCTAATTCTAAGTTTAAATCTAATTGCTGCATTATTTTAATTCTCCCCAATGATGGCCAATATTTACACTAACTTTTAGTGGAATACGAAGCTCCATAATATTTTCCATGATATTTTGGAAACGCTCTGCTAAAGCTTCTTCTTCACCCGCATTAACTTCAAAGATAAGTTCATCATGGATTTGTAAAAGCATTTTAGCATTCAAATTTTCTTCTTGAATCACTTTATGAATCTCATTCATAGAGAGTTTAATCAAATCACTCGCACTTCCTTGAAAAAGTGAGTTTACCGATTCTCTTTCAAATGCTGCTTTAAACATAGGTGTTGCATTTTCATAGTCGAAGTAACGTCTACGCTTGAGTAACGTCTCAACATAGCCAAGTTCTTTTGAGCTGTCTACTATGCTTCTAAAGTACGTCTTCACCGTTGGAAAGCTTTCAAAGTATCTTTCTATAATTCCTTTTGCTTCTTTTGTTGTAATGCCTAAAGTGTCTGAGAGTTTTTTCTGTCCCATTCCATAAAGAAGTCCAAAGTTTACGGTTTTAGCCACAGAACGTTTCGAGGCAGCTTCCTCTTCACCAAAAAGTGCGATAGCTGTTTGCATATGTATATCTTTATCACTTCTAAAGGCATCGAGTAATATTGCATCTTCGGAGAAGTGTGCGAGTAAACGAAGTTCTATTTGAGAGTAATCTATACCTATAAACTTCTTTCCATCCTCGGATACAAAAGCTTCACGGATTTTTAAACCAAGTTTACTTCTTGCAGGAATATTTTGTAGATTTGGATTTTTAGAGCTTAGACGTCCTGTCGCTGTTCCTGTTTGAGAAAAAGAAGTATGAATTCTACTACGAGAGTCTTCCTTAGCTAACTTTAGAAGTGGTTCTATGTAGGTAGAGTATAGCTTGTATACTTCTCTGTATTCTAAAAGTAAAGGGACAATTGCATGCGCATCTTTAAGGCCTGATAGTACTGCTTCATTTGTAGAGTATCCCGTTTTTGTTTTTTTACCTACAGGAAGACCAAGGTGCTCAAAAAGTATAACACCTAACTGTTTCGTTGAGTTAATGTTAAATTCACTCTCTGCGAGCTCATAAATACCTTTAGTCAAGGTCTCTAATGTTTCTTTTACCTCAACTAAAAACTTTTCAAGAAAAACTGTATCTAGTTTGATACCCTCTTTCTCCATTGTAAGTAATGTTGTTATAAAAGGTACTTCGATTTTTTGCGATGCCTCTATGAGATGACTTGCAGATTGAAGTTCTAGCTTTTCATTTAAAAGGTAAAATAACTTTAAAGTAATGAAAGCATCTTCAGCAGCGTATCCACATGCACTTTCTAAATCTACATCCGCAAATGTTTCCCCCTTCTTCACCGTATCTTTAAAAGCTACCATTGTATGGTCTAGTAATTTATCTGCTAACTTATCCATAGCTAAACCACTCTCAGGATTTACAAGCCACGCTAAAATGATGCTATCAGCATGCACTTCTAAAGTATCATCCTCTAAAAACCTACTCACAAAATGAAGGTCAAACTTAATGTTATGCCCCACTACTTTTGATTGAAATATTTTTCGCATAGCACTCTTAGCCACATCTGCACTTACTTGCTCGCCAACGCCAAGATAGAAATGTGCAAAAGGTACGTAATACGCCTCTGTATCATTAAAACAAAAACTAAATCCAACTAGCTTATCATTCTCATACTCGAGTCCTGTTGTTTCTGTATCAAAAGCGACAATCGTATCCACTTTAAGTTGTGAGAGGATTTTAGTTAACTCTTTTTCATCATCTATAAGTGTAGCTTTAAATTCAAGCTTTAATTCTTCAGGTATTTGTATCTCTGTAGCTTGCGTTGCATTGTCTTCCATCTCGCTTGTTACTTGATTTTTAGCACGAAGCATTCGAAGGATTGCGTTTTGTTCATACTGCACAAGTTCATCATAAATATTTAAAAATGGATGTTCAACATCCATTTTATATTCTTCAAAATCTATACTTTCTAATACATCAAGTTTAAGTGTCACTAACTCTTTTGACATATATGCTTGTTCTTTATACTCAAGAAGTTTCTTTTGCATTGCACCCTTTACAAGCCCAACATTTTTATAGATATTATCTAAGTCTCCAAACTCTTTTAAAAGTTTCTCAGCACCAACCTTTCCTATTCCTTTAACTCCAGGAACATTATCTGCACTATCGCCAAGGATTGATTGGTAATCTATAAACTGCAAAGGTGTTACACCATACTTCTCAAAACAAGCTGCTTCATCCATAGTCTTTCTCTTTATAGCATCAATCACTGCTACCTTGCCATCATCAATAAGTTGATACAAATCTTTATCATGAGAAACAACGCGAACTGTATGACCTGCATCTTTTGCTAACTTCGCCACAGTAGCAATCATATCATCTGCTTCAAAACCAACTTTTCCAAGTGTTTTATAGCCCATTTTATCTATCCACTCTATCGCCACCGGTAATTGCATAACTAACTCTTCTGGTGGTGCAGAACGATTTGCCTTATAGTTTGGATCTATCTCATTTCTAAATGTAGGTCCCTTTGTATCAATAGCAAATATAATGTAATCACTGTCATGCTGTTTTTGAAGTGTTGCTATAAAGTTTGTAAAACCTGTTAAGAGTCCTGTTGGAAAGCCATCTTTGTTTTTTAAATGTTGTGGAAGTGCATAAAAACTACGAAAGAAAAATCCAAATGTATCTATTACTGTTACTGTCTTGCTCATATATTTCCTATTACTTATTTTTTTCTAATTCATCTAGGATGTCATCTACTGCATCCTCTAATAATTCGTGATCATACCCTGCGTCATTTGCACGTTTGAGACCTATATTTATAGAAACCTCATCAAATGGCTTATTTACAGGGACTATTGCTTTTACGATATGTAATGCCATGGAGTATTCTTTAATCTTCTCCGGAGCTGAGAGTGGATTATCTGCAAATTTAATCATATTTATAAACTCACTATCAAAATTCCAGTGTTCAAATACCTTTGCTGTAATATCTGAACTTGTTGCTTGTACATACATTTTTTCCACTTGAGCGATATTATTTGAAAGTTCTATTTCAGAATAAAAAGAGGTACTTTCATCTTCTTGAATAATACTATTTGCAATAATAATTTTTCCTGTTTCTTGCAAAAATGTTGCTAGATAGAGTTTCTCAGCTTTTTGTTTATCAATCTGTTTATACCATTTCATCATCAAGTTAGCTTGAAGTTCTGAGATTGCTGCAAATTTTTCAGATGTTATCCCATAGGGTTTCATATCAACATTCAGTAATTTTCTCACGGCATTAGAAAGTGCAATGGAGCGAGTCATACTCATACCAAAAAGAGAAACAGCCTGAGAAGCAGTACGTATTTCTCTTGCAAAACCATAGAGCGGTGAATTAGCAGCTTTGAGTAGGTTTGCAATTATCATTGGATCATGTTCTACAATATGAGCTAACTCCATTATAGAAGCATCTGGGTCAGCATATATCTTATTAATATCTATAATTGTTTTTGAAAGTGGAGGAAGTGACTTTATAC
>NZ_JBLHOE010000094.1:0-9547 GCF_047622445.1 Sulfurimonas sp. | reverse complement strand
GCCTAATGATTTTCCCAATCCCTCCCGTTAAAGATGCCACTACAGGGATGTTGGCTGACCATGCTTCAAGGATTACCATTCCAAAAGGTTCATGACGAGAAGGAAGTACTAGCATCTCTGCTTCATTGTATGCATTTACCAACAACTGATCTTTAGGAGTTAAGTCATGTATAAAGCTTATGCAATCCTTTAAATCATGTTTGTCTATAAACTCTTGTAGTAACTCAAAATACTCTGTATCAGACACAGCACCTAACAGCACGAGATGTAAATCTTTTTGTTTATCATACAACTTACTAAAAGCTTTGAGTAATACAAGTTGATTTTTTTGCGTATCTATTCGTGCGCTACAAAGAATCATTTTTTTATCTGCACTTATCATATAGTGCTTTTTAAAAGAAGTCGATGTAGCTTGTGAAAACTTCTCTATATCTACCCCATTAGATAAATTATAAGTTTTATCTCCATACAGCTGAGAAGCCTTGTCGTATTCTTCATCTGAGAGTGTAATAATGGCCGATGCGTCATCGAGCACTTTACGAGAACCAAACATCCAACCCAGTACTTTTCCCCATTCGTATCCATTTTCTAGCTGCTTTTTACGATGGCTTTGCTCCCCTTCACTTATGTTGAAATACCCACCGTGTAAGGTAATAACATAAGGGATGTTTTTGTATTTAGCAACACTGCGAACTATTGCACCCATTCGTTTGAGTGTATGAAGGTGAATGAGGTCTATATTTTTGTTTTTCAAAAGAGCCCACAAAAGAGAAAAACTAAAAAGGTTTCCACCTATTGCATCAAAGTTGTTTTTTTGTTTCGTACTCAAACCGAAAAATGGATAAAAATAATCAAACCGTTTAATCAAAGTCGAGTCCATAGTTTCTATACTATTTTCATCGAGTGCTTTTGAGGTGTATATGCTAGATGTATACCCTAGAGTAGAAAGGTTTTTTGCACTACTCATAACAACAGTTTCAGTACCACCCCATGAGTTTTGTGTAAAACGTCTTGGAACATGCATCAAAGATATCTTCTCTTGCATACGTAAAATATTTTCAAGAGTATCTTCAAACACTTCATACGAACTTACGCTAAGTATCTCTTGCTGTAATTCCCCAGCTGATGATAGACAATACTCTTTGTCTGTCATCATTTTTTTAATGGTACTACACATAGATTCAAGAGTATTGGCTATAAATGTATAGTTCTTTTGCTCTGCAAATCCTTCTATCCCTAATGTCGTTGTAATTAAAGCACGTCCAGCCATAGCTGTCTCTATCACACGAGTATTTGTTCCCGATGCGATAAAAAGAGGAAGTACTACAAAAGAGCTTTGTAATATTACTGACTCAATTGACTCTACTTCACCAATGATTTTTATACGTTTATGCTTAGTTACTGGTAAGGTATCACACCCTTTTCCAACGATATGAATCTCATAGTTGTTTCGTTCTAGTTCACATTCAATAGCATCATACACTTCTTCATTTATATAGTTATAGGCATCTCGATTTGCTGTTGAGTCCATAGAGCCGTACAAGAGAATAATGTTCTTTTCACCTAAAAATGGTTTCTTTGGTTTTATATCTGTTGTGTTTGGAAGGTATTGAAACTTTGGGTTTGTATCTTCTTCGTTTAGTTGTAAACATTCATTTTTATTTGAAAACAAAAATGTAAAATCATTTTTATACAAGCGTTTTTCATATTTGAGTAATTTCAACATTTGAATGTAGTAGTATCTTGATTGAAATGATTTGTTTTTTTCCCATGACTGCTTCATTAGTCTTGATAAGATTAAATCCACATCGATAATAATCTTTAAAGTTGGGATTTTCTCTTTCGCGTATAGGGCAAGAGAACTAAAAGCGATTGTTCTAAAAAAAAGTGTTTGAATGTTATGCTCTTGTATATACGCAACAAAAAGATTCTTACACTCTCGGGAAAAGTAAAGAATAGCCTGAGGACATAAAATATTTATTTTCTTGGATGACACAAGTTCTAAGGATGATGTAGCATTTATAGCCTCACTAGAGTCTTCAAAATCTTTAACAATACACGTATAGACAATCCTACTCTTTTGTAAACTTTTATATAAATATCGACTTCTATTTTTATCACCACCAAGAGAATTTTTAAACTCTCTATCGACATATAATAAATTTTTCATACTGTCCTCTTTCTAATGATTTAACCCATTGTAAAAGAACTCTTTGCAGATACTGTGCATGAATTGTGTTTTAGGTGTGTATCTAAATTGGTTAACTTAAAAGTAAGGAAATTAATGGCTGTTAAAAATATCAATGAGAATGCAAAAGAAGAAAGTGGTATTTTAGTATTTAGAAATGATGCAAGAAAATTTTTATCAATATTTTTAGTGACCATATACACCTATTAAATACAATTTGAGTCTATTTTTTAAAATCTGAAAAAACTATATACAAGGTATTTGATGGTATCAAGTGGATTACATGAGAGTTTCCCTCTACCCCATCCATCCCTTTAAATCTTTCTCGGTGTCAAACTCGCTTAAATGAGATAAAACGAAATTATTTCACTTGCTGACTTAATTAAAAATAATAGAAAAGTTCCAAAAACTACTGTTTTTAGTAACTGTCTAGTTTATATGGGACATTCCACTAGACTGATTAGAGACTAATGCAGTAATTTAGATAAAATGGCTTGAAATAATGTTGAAGAGGTTTCTAAGAGATGAAAAGATATATCTTATTTATATTATTAATTACATCTAGTACAATGATATTAAATGCCCAAGCATCAACTATTATTGAGGTTAATGCATCTTGTTCTGATTCTCTAAACTTATTTACTAGGGAATTTTATAGTAGTAATTCAAAAATAGAAAAATTTACTATTAAAATTAATAGTAAAAAATTAAATCTCTCAGAAGATGCTATTGAAGATATCCCTAATGGATATGTTAGTATACCTGAGGATAGACATTACCTAAAGATGAACGATGATATATACAATTTAAGAGGTGCTGTTGAACGTTCAAGCAAAGATAGAATCAATCAATTTACTTCTCATATTTATAATAAATCCAATGGCTTAATAAAAACAGAAGAACTCTATAGTTTAAAAAATAGTAAAGATTTAAAATACATACAAAAGATAACTCTTAAATACGGAAGTAATAAAACTAATATTATAGATGTTCACTTTGATGAAAACTTATTCAATAAAGAGCATCAAAAATGTAAAGAACAAATTGATGAATCAAGAAAAGAAATTTATTTACAATCTTCAATATTAATATTATTTATACTTGGAATATTATATATATTAAAAAGGAAGTCTAAGTATCTAAATAAGGACTAAATCTAAAGGTGAGGCATCTGCTTTTAAGGTTATGTATCTTGCTAACAGTATTAGAAGTTAGTATGAGATTTATCCTCAAAACTTAAAAGTTGGAATGTCCCCTATAAAGTAGACAGTTTTGTTTATTCAAAAAACTCTAGATTATGAAGTAAATAAAGCTGTTGTCAATTTTGCTCCACAAAGTACTGTTTATGGAGCTTACATTTTCCATCAATACAGCTATTTGCTTAACAATATACTGCTATACTTCTCAAAAACATATAAGAGGTTTAAATGCTAGGACAATGCACACCCTATGGATTTATAATCAAGTTCGTTATCATATTTTCATTAGCAGCAGTTGCAGTAACTATTACACAATTATTTACTAGCAACTCTATAATAAGCCTTGTAGTGTTTGCAATCACCTATGGTGGTGCTGCGTATTTCTATCCTAAAGCTAAAGATTGCCAAATATAACAGATTGTTGAACTTTTTTATAGCCATTTGTAAATAAAACTTTGTTTACTCCTAATATACCATAGTTTGAGCTATGTTTTAATCACCCATTTTTACTATTAAGTCTTTATTTGTAATAAAGCTATTTATGTAAGCATTGATTTTACCAAATGATAAATTATTGTCACCTTTAATTTCAATAAAGTAGCCTGTCCCTTTTATTCTGTCAAAAGTGATAGTGATCACCTGACCCCCTATATTTTATGGCTGAGTAAGTATAGGACTTTTAAAGGTGCACTTTAATAAAATTGCATAAAAGATAGACCAATACCTCGCAAACTTACAAAAAAAGATTGCATAGCGTACATGCTCTATCAGACCAAGTAATAAAACATACAAAATCAATGAACTGCTCAAGATGATAAAGATCTGATAGAACTTGATTCATACAGAGGAATATAGATGAACATTAGTTTTTCACATTTAGATATATACAAAGAATCCCAAATTGTCCCCTATTTAGAGGGTGAGTCAGGGATAGGTAAGACATCGATTATAGAGCAGTATGCAAAAGCAAAAGAAATGGATTGTATCATTATGGGAGTTGCTTCTTTAGATCATATAGAGTTTTACGGTAGGACAGTTTCAACAGATATTGTAGCAGGCTTTAATGATCAAAAATTTACTGTATTTAAGAAGTCTATACCTAACTGGGTATCAACAATACTTCAAAATGATCAAAACAATAAAGAAACGCTTCTTTTTATAGATGAGCTCAATCGAGCAGAGCCACAAAATCTTCAAAGTTTAATGAACCTAATACTTAAAAAAGAGTTTGGATCTGATAGCATTAAATTACCAGAGTCTTTGTTTATTGTCTGTGCTGGCAATCCCATAGATGACGGTAATTACCTTGTTGAGTCACTTGATAAGGCTATGCTAAGTCGAATGGCCATAGTAAAGGTTAAAGCTACACTTGAGTCATGGAAAAAGAGTTATGCTCTTTTGTATGATAAGAAAAACAATAGACAAAGGGTTCACCCCTTAATCATTAGCTATCTTGATAATAATCGTTCTGACTTTTTACTTCAAAGCCATGAAGATGATATGAGTGATCCAGGAATGGATCCAAGAAGATGGGATATGATTTCTAGACTACTGTATACTTATGAAAAAAATGAAAAAGATGCTAATAACTTACTGACCCTTTTATCTACCGTGTCTAGTAAAGAAGTTGCACCTAAACTTGTTAACTTTCTTAAGAGCTCTAAAGTTTTGGTATTCAGTACAATTCAAAAGCAACTTGCAGATTTTTTGAACCTACATAAAGAAAAAGACTTCAAGGCATATTTACTGGATGAAAAAAACGACACTTCTCATTATGATAAACTTATAGAGTCAATACAATCCCAGTTGGATCGTGCTCAACCCGTAACTCAGAGTAATATTCTTAGCTCTTGCTTTTTCGCTGTGGAAGCTGAGAGTGTAGGCGATGATATATTTGCAATTATGCTTAGTATAAGTTCTGAGGAACACATTATGTCAATAAAAGTTGGTATTGATGAGGCTGAAACTTTTATAGATAAGGTAGATGAAAAATATAGCTTAGGTGTCAATGAAAGAGTATCTAAAGGATTGATGAAACATATAAATAAAACCAATCCATATGTAGCAGACCTCCTTCGAGGGCAATAATATGACACCATCTTACCTTCATGAAAACCTCATGCAAGCGTGTGAGAATGGAAATTTTGACGAGGTAAAACGGTGGCTAGCTCTTGGTGCGGACGTAAACTTAAATATACACCTTCCTAAAAATGCTTTAGATATAGCCGTACAAACAGGCAATCATCAAATTATCAATCTACTGTTAGAGCATGATGCTAGCATAAAAGAGTATGTGCTTCAAAAAGCCATAGAAAAAGACAAAAAATATTTGCATCTTTTAATTCCAAACTTTGAAGCATGTAAGGATAAAAAACTTCTTACAGGGATGCTTCTGGCCGCCATTAATATAGGTGATTTAGACCTCGCAAAGCTAGCAATCGAGCAAGGTGTAAAACCAGCTTCATTGTTTGTATATACTATTTTAACAATTGCTAGTGTAGAAATATTACAATTGTTAATTGAAAATGGTTTTAATATACATGCGGATAAAAACAAAATTTTAACCAAATGGATGGATTCATCTCCAATAAACTCGCATACAGAGAAAAGCAATAAAAGACATGATCTATTACAATTTATCATTGAGTATTATCTAGAAAGGCCCAACTCTGTAGAAGGGTTTAAATCTTGGAATCAATCTGACAACTCACGTTTGTTTAGAATGGGATTAGACACTAATAATTTGAACATGATGAAGTTTTCGGTTTTAATAGGGGTAAACAAAAATGAATCGCTTAATTCTGTACTCAGTCTATATTACTCAAAAACACAAGACAATAATAATACTCAGTCTACAATCTTGGAAGACCATAAAAATGTAAATGTTAACTATGAGATAATCGAATATATTTTAAACTCAAATATAATATTTAATAAGGTAATCATTGCAAACGCAGTATGTTTTAACTATACTAAAATTTTGAGTGTTCTAAGCCATATGGATGATTTAGAATATGCCTATGAAATAGCCTATAGCTATGAAAATGACGCCTTGCAAAAGTATTTTATTAACAAAGGTGTTTCTATACAAGCACAACACTTTACTAAAATGAAGGTTTCTGCCACCAAAGGCAATCTTAAAGACTTACGACAAGCCGTTACTAATGGTGCTAATCTAGACGTATTGGGTACTGATGTTATTGTCGAAATCATAAATGAAAATCACGTAGAAATACTAAAATATCTTCATGCCTCAGGTACAGAGTTTGACCAATCGTATAATAAGCACCTAAATAAGGCAATGAATGCTCACCATGCCTATGAAAGCATAAGCTACCTTATAGAATTAGGTCTTGATATAACCAGTATAGGAAACTTACCACTGGACTACAGGGCAAAACACCCCTCTTTTTCTCATATGTGGGAAAAAAAATGTAGAAATATCTTTAATTACACTATTTATTTAGCAACAGAAGTTTACCCAAAGCGAGAAGGCAAAATAAAAGAAGACGTCTTAAAAAAAATTGCAGAGTTTTCAGCACTGCCTTATGTTATAAAAATGTCTGAGGCTGCATCACATGAACAGTAATCAAGACTACATCTACTCCTTGAAAACCATTGAATCAATCATTGCTAATCCTGATAGTAGTTGGAAAACAGTATTCAAAGAGATGATTATTTCTATGATAGCTTCTAATACAAATGAGTTGCTTTGGTATGCAAATTTTCTAAGCAGGTGTGAATATGAATTTCACTTTGATGAATCATTTGTTTCATCTGTTTATTTTAATGGGAAAAATTTTGTTATTGTCGTAAATCCAGTGATACTTGGAGTCATTCATAAAGACCAAATTATTGCCATACTTAAACATAGTGCGGGACATATAATTAACCATCACTTTGCTCGAGGAAACTACGACAACAGCATAAATAAAGAAGTGATTGAAACCGCAAAAGATATAGTGATCAATGGATGTAAAAAGGTTCCTTATATTAAAGACTTACCTCGTACTGGTAGCTATAAAGATTCGCCTATTGCAGCACTTTTTTATCAGTCCCTTTTTCAAAAGTACCGAATCGAAAGTTATGAGGTTGGTAGAGAGTTTGAATATTATGTAGAGCTAATACAAGAAGCTTTAAAAGAAGGTTCTTTTGAAGAAGCACAAGATGATGAATCATCTGCCGCTGACTTAGAAAATAGTTCTGATGATGAGATAGGTATACCATCAGATTCTTCACAAGACAAAAATGAAACTAGTAACCCCTCAAGCAATGGTGAAGAAGATGGCTCACAAGATGAAGACCAAAACAGTGGATCATCAAACAATAATGATGAGACAAATATACAATCAGAATCTTTATCTGATAAAACCATAGAAGCCTTAAACAATGGCGACTGTAAAATGGATAACCATGAGTATGGTGAACGCCTTCAAGAAGCTGTGGGACTAGAAAATAATGTATTAAACTCTTTCATGGATAGCACATTAAATGAAATGATACATGATTCAACAGACTTTGCAAGAGGTTTTACACCTGGTCTTGTAACTGGGGTACTAAGTAAAATTGAAAAAAAGAACTCACACAAAAATTGGAAAAAGATACTTAACAAAAATATGCAAAACTCCTTAAATAAATCTATGCGGTACAGAGAACCAAATAAGTCCAGACAACATCCCATTTTCCAAGATGATTTAGACTTGTATGGATACAGTCCCACAAAGAAACCTAAACTTGCCGTTGTGCTTGATGTATCAGGCTCTGTTGATGACAAACTTCTTAGTTCTTTGATGTCAGAAGTTCAAGCAATCCAGAGAAAATATTCTATTAAAAGTCTTACTCTCGTGCAAGTTGATGCTGAGATAAAAGATATACAAAAATTTGGAGTTCGAGATAAGTTCATAAAGAGACAAGGTAGTGGCGGAACCATCATGGAACCAGGTTTTAAGGCCTTATTAGAGCAATCAAATCGTGAGATACCTGATATGATAATATGTGCTACAGATGGAGATATAGAAAAAAGTTTTAAAGAAGTTAAAATTCCAAATAAAGTACAGGTTATTTGGCTTGTAGAGGAAAAAGGTAGATTGTTGTTTGATGTAAGTCAATATCCAAAACAGCAAATGCATGTTATTAAGTTTTCGGTGTAAAACGAAAACAATGCGTAAAATAATACGCTGATTAAGAATAAATGATAAATGCTTTCTGTAGTATATTTAGAGGCTATTTGCAAATAAAGTTGCCGCTCCCCTTTATTTATAACTTTGCAAAGCATTTATTAATGATAGAAAATTAAGTTGGAAATATAATCACTTAGATATACTCCGTTTACAAATGAAGGATAGACTATGGCTTATATAGATTTAACAACTAAAAATTTTAATGAAGTTCTGGATAATAACGAAATCGTGATAATAGACTTTTGGGCAGAATGGTGTGGACCTTGTCAAAAGTTTGCCCCGATATTTGAAAAGTCATCAGAGTATTACTCGGATGTAGTTTTTGCTAAAATTGATACAGAGGATCAGTCTGTTATCGCCAAACATTATGGGGTTATCTCAGTTCCTACTGTAATGATTATGAGAGATGGTATTATTGTTATTAATCATGAAGGAACTTTGACAGAGGCCGCGATTTATGAACTTATTACGCATGTTAAGTGTCTTGATATGGATAAGGAACGTGAAGCTTTAAATAACAATGAAGAATGAGAGAAATAAATTTAGGTCTCAAAACCCAGATTTAACCACGAAGGTTTAAAGGGGACAGGCTACTTTTTTAGTTTTCATAAAGTAGCCTATCAACTTTATTTTATTTTTTAATAGATTTTAGTTCAATAATCGAATCTTTTTTTATTAATCTTGTTGTGCCATTTACTCTTTCAACACGATAAGATTGTACGGTTTTCTTAATACATTTTACACTTGTCTCATATTCAATATCATATCGACCAGTTGTAAATGCAACATCATATACTATTCCAATTTCCATATTATTTACCACATCCCTATTTACTGATAGCTAAAAACTTATCAACATCACTTTGGAGTGGTAACCTAAATTCATACTAAGAATTCAACAATTCTAAGTTAAAATAAAATGAATAAAGGTAATCCATGAGAAAAAGTAAATATAGTCAAGAGTTTCAAGATTCAACAGT
>NZ_JBLHOE010000093.1:0-9748 GCF_047622445.1 Sulfurimonas sp. | reverse complement strand
TTTTTTTGCATTAAATAGGCAAAATTTTTATCGTTAATTACGCTCTCTAGCACGTTGTATCCTTAATATTTATAACTTATACTTGCAATTATATCAAAATCTATCATAGCATTGAGTAAGGCAATTTGTGAATACTTTTTTAAATCTTCTACATTTATATCTGCAGTGTGTAAAAACCCCTCATCTAGGAGTCTCTGCCTTGTTGTTCCTCGTAGAAGTGGTGAAGCAGGCGTGTACCAAATATCATTTTTATAAAATGCTACATTCGCAATACTTGTATCTGTAATACGTCCATTTTTTACAATCAAAATATCATCGCATTCTTCTCTCAACTCAAACAACTCATTTATTCTATCCCGAGCAGTTAATTTCTTTGCATACTCTATTGTGTTATCGTACACTAACCGTAAGGAGTGAATATCTCTTTTTGTATATGCATGGTACGTAACAGAAATGGAGTCTAGAGTATAAACTAATCTGCATCTGTATAGACCGCTTGAAGGTGGATGGAGGTATTCTTGAAGGTTTTTATATACGGATATACCAAGAGAGCTTAAAACACTCTCATAGCGTTTTTGATGGTAAGAAATATTAGATACTCTACCATCAATTGACTTGATGGTTTCTAAAAAACTATTCTTCAGCAAATAATGTAGTGCTTAAATATCTCTCGCCAGTATCACAAAGGATAGTTACAAGAGTTTTACCTTGAAATTCAGGTCGGGCGGCTACTTGCATTGTAGCCCAAACATTTGCACCTGCTGATATTCCAACAAGAAGACCTTCTTTTTTTGCTAACATTCGAGCAGTTTCAAAAGCATCTTCATTGGACACTTTAATAACTTCACTATAAACCTCAGTATTTAAAATTCCTGGAACAAATCCAGCACCAATACCTTGAATCTTATGTGGTCCACCTGATTCTCCTGAGAGTACAGCCGAATCTGTCGGTTCCACTGCAATAATAGCGATGTTAGCAATATGTTCTTTTAAAACTTGAGATGTTCCAGTAATAGTTCCACCAGTTCCAACAGCTGCAACAAAAGCATCAAGTTCGCTTTGTGTATCTTCTAAAATTTCTACGGCAGTTGTAAGTGTATGAATTTCAGGGTTTGATGGATTTTCAAACTGCTGTAAAATAACACTGTCATGCGTAAGAGCTTGAAGCTCTTCAGCCTTAGATATTGCACCACTCATTCCTTTTGCAGCAGGAGTAAGTACAAGCTCAGCACCAAGAGCTTTAAGTAAGTTACGTCTTTCAATACTCATAGAGTCAGGCATTGTTAAAATAAGTTTAAGACCTTGTGCAGCACAGTTTGCAGCGAGTGCAATTCCTGTATTTCCACTTGTCGGTTCTATTATTGTTGTATTTTCTGTAACTTCACCAGATTCCATCGCACGACGAATCATATTAAATCCGATTCTGTCTTTAACCGATGAAGTTGGATTCATAAACTCACATTTACCAAGTATTGTTGCACCTGTCAATTCAGAGGGAGTATTAAGCCTAACCAGAGGAGTATTTCCTACAAGTTCTGTAATATTTTTTGCTATTTTTGCCATTCTTAAATCCTTATTTTGTATTCTATCCTATAATTGGTAAAAATGCTTTCGTACCAACTTTTACTTTTGCACCGATTGTCATTCTCTCTAATTCTTCGGCACTTACAACTACCTCAACCAACTGCTGACCAATCGCAATAATAGCCACCCAAATCACATCAATTTGCACAATATCGAGTACTTCACCTTCAAATGAAAACTTTTGAGAACCTATTCTTTTAACAAGTGCATCTTTTGGTTTTCCATCACTTATAACTTTTCCATTTTCTAGAATTATCACTCTTTGTGCGAGTTTATATATTTCTATCGGGTCATGTGAAACCATAATAGTCGTAGTTCCAAACTTTTTATGAAGTGATAAAATTTCATTTTGTAACTTCATTCTCATTGCAGGGTCCAGCGCAGATAAAGGCTCATCCATCAAAAGTAATTTTGGTTCGTTCATCATAGCTCTACACAAAGCAACTCTCTGTTTTTGTCCACCACTTAAAGTGTTCGGTTTTCTACCTTTGAGCTCTGTTAATTCTGTAAGTTCTAAAAGTTGCTTTGCAAGTTCTTTGTCTTTTTTTACAAATAAAAGATTTTTTTCAACACTCATATTATCAAAAAGTGCATAATCTTGAAAAACAAAACCTATCTCTCTGTCTTGTACTCTCATCATTGTATTTTTATTTTGCCAAATTTCTTTATGTACTTTAATCTCTCCCTGAGAATCTTCAAGTCCAGCTAAGACTCGAAGTAATGTTGTTTTCCCACTTCCACTTAGACCACTTAAAGCTACAAAGGAGCCCTCTTTAATCTCAAAGTCTACATCTAAATCCATAAAACCATTTGTTCCATGGAGTTTCTTTTGTATATTTATCTTAATCATTTGTGAAACCCACCAATTCTCTTAGAGCTATTAAAAGTATAGACAAGCAAAAGTATTACAAAACTCATTACAATCATCAAAGCACTATAAATATGAGCACCTTCATAATCCATCATCTCAACCATCTCATAAATCGCAACTGAGGCAACCTTTGTTTCGCCATCTATACTTCCCCCAACCATTAAAACTACACCAAATTCGCCAACCGTGTGCGCAAATGTAATGATGATAGCAGTTAAAACTGCTGGTTTCATATTTGGTAATGCAACTTTAAAAAGAGTTTGCATCTGTGATTTTCCTGCGATATAAGATGCTTCAAGCATATTTTTGTTAATCGATTCAAATCCACCTTGGAGCGGTTGTACCATAAAGGGAAGTGAGTAAAAACAACTAGCTATTACCAACGAGGTAAAATTAAAAACAAGGCTAACACCAAAAACATTTTCAAAAAAACTTCCAAGCGGAGAGTTTTGTGAAAGAGAGACTAAGATATAGAACCCTAAAACAGATGGGGGTAAAACAATTGGTAAAGCTGTCAAGGCTTCTATAAATGGCTTTGCTTTTGAAGATGTTTGAGAAAGAAACCAAGCAAGAGGCAAGGAAATCACAAAGAGAATGAAGGTCGTTAATCCTGCTAATTTAAAAGATAAAATAAATGGAGTAAGTTCAAGATTAGTAAAAAATTCTATCATGAAATAATCTCTGAGATAGATAATTCACTTGCTTTTAAAAGCGCGATAACTTTATCTCCAACTTCTAGTTTCATCTGCTTAGACACCTCGCATGTTATCAAAGATTCAAAAATATTTCCATTGGCTTGGAGTTTAATGCTAGAGAGTAATTCACCATTATTTACCTCAAGTATACTCGCATGAATCTTGTTTGCATAACTTACTTTACCACTAAACTCTTTGGCAATGGCAATAGAACTAGGCTTTATTGCCAGAGTCACTTGTTTGCCAACTTGAACCTCTTCTCCTAGTCCAAGGCTCATCATTTTTAAATCTATCCCATTAAAATCAAATGTTACTAGATTTAAATTTTCTACATTCTGGATTTTTTTGATACTTGCTCGTAAAATACTCATTAAATTTCATACCCATATTTTATAAATATTTTTTGAGCCTTTTTACCTAAAATAAAATCATAAAAGTCTTGTGCTGATTTCTTACCTTTAGCTCTTTTAAGGAGTACTATACCTTGTTCTATTGGCTTATACAAAGAACTTTCCACCTCTTCCCAATGCACACCTTTTTTAAATCGCTTTAGCTTCGGCGAATAAAGTGAAGACTTCGCAACAAAGCCAATATCCACAGCTGAAACTGTGTAAGACAGAGTTTGTGCGGCTGATTCGCCATACACAATCTTACTCTTTATTTTTTCTAAAAGATTTGCATTCTTTAAGGCTTCAAAACTTGCTTTTCCATAAGGTGCAGTTTTGGGATTTGCGATTGCTATCTTTGAAATTTCTTTCGTGTTTAGAATATCTAAACCTTTGGAAAAATCACGTTCTTTCACGCTTAGGTATGCAAGAGAACCCCGCGCATACACACTCGGTGAAGTAATTGCATTTGCGCTCATAAATAAAGCCTTCGGATACTTCATGTTTGCCGACATAAAGATATCATAAGGAGCACCATTGTTTATCTGCGCTGTGAGTTTTCCACTACTTCCAACTATCACTCGGATTTTCACATTTGGGTACAAATTATTGAACTCTTTAGTAAGTGCTTTAATAGCATACGAAACATTTGCAGAGAGTGCAAGATTTATAGTCTCAGCGAAAACTGAGAATTGAAGAAGAAAAAAAAGTAAAAGTGTTTTTATCATAAGGCTATTTTACACTAAATAAGCAAATTTTGTTATAATCACTCCAATATATTCAAGGAAATATCTATGAAACTCTATGCTCCATGGGAAAAAGCTTTTACGAGGATCTCTACTCCTTTTGAACACTTTTTACATGCACAAACAACTACTGGTTTAGTATTACTGGGCACAACCATTTTGGCTTTAATCCTTGCAAATTCTCCTTTAAGTGATATTTATGCACATTTTTTTCATACAAATATAGATTTTAATGTTGGCGAGTGGAAGCTATCACACTCTCTTCACCATTGGATTAATGATGGCTTAATGGCTATCTTTTTCTTTATGATAGGACTTGAGATTAAACGTGAAATTCTTGCAGGGGAACTATCAAACATAAAGGTTGCCATGCTACCAATACTAGCTGCAATTGGAGGAATGGTTTTACCTGCACTCATATACCTAAGCATCAACTACGGGGGTGAAGGAGAAAATGGCTGGGGAATCCCAATGGCAACTGATATTGCCTTTGCCATCTCGGCACTTGTACTTTTAGGTAAACGTGTTTCACCAGCACTTGTGACGTTTCTTGTTGCACTTGCTATCGTTGATGATTTGGGTGCTGTATTAGTGATTGCCATATTTTATACAGAACAAATTCACTTTTTGCCACTTAGCTTGGCTATAGTCTCTTTTTTAATCATGCTTTCTTTTAATCGATTTGGAATACATACAGTATTCCCATATTTTATATTTGGAGTTATTATGTGGTTTTTCATGCTTGAATCTGGTGTACATGCAACAATCGCTGGTGTAATTGCCGCGATAACAATACCATCTACACCAAAATTAACTCCGGTAGACTTCACCTCACATGCAAAAAATCTACTTGATGAATATGATAACTATCCAGTCGCGACAGACCATACAATGCACGAAAACCAAAAAGCAATCCTTCTTAATCTTAAAGATCGAATAGACTCAGTTGGCTCGCCATCTGCAAGACTTGAACATGACCTGCACCTTCCAATAAGTTTAATCATTATCCCTCTTTTTGCACTTGCAAATGCTGGTATATCTATAGACCTTGCATCTATTAAAGAGACTATTCTCACTCCAGTTTCACTTGGTATTATTTTTGGTCTTATCTTAGGTAAAGTTTTAGGTATCGCTGGTGTAGCATGGATAGCTGTAAAGCTAGGTGTAGCAAAACTCCCTGAAGACACTACTATGAGTCAAATATTCGGTGTTGCTTTTTTAGGTGGAATTGGATTTACTATGTCTATTTTTGTGGCAGACTTAGCTTTTTTAGGAAATGATGTCTTCATATTTCAAGCAAAAGTTGGAATTTTAGCTGCTTCTTTAATATCCGGCATTGTTGGTTACACTTGGCTCAGACTAAGTGCTAAGAAAGTATAGATCAAGAATATAAAAGTAATGATATTGAAGAAGAACTTAATCCTTAAGTCCTTGAAAAAATTCCATCTCATGCTGCCTTAAAATACGAATCATATTTGTAGCACCTTCTACTCCAACAGGATCCCCTGCTGTGAGTATATAGCTCTCATCAAGATGTAAAATCTTTTTCTCTAATCCTTGATTCATCACTGCACATAAGACCTGTCCAAGAGAATCTTCTTTTACAAAAAAAGCTGGTACTACGCCCCAACATATCGTTAAAAATCTAGCCACTTTTATATTATGGACAACTGCATAGATATCATGTCGTGGACGGTAACGTGAAAGCTTCTTCACCGCTGTTCCAGATACGCTTAGAGCAATAAATCCCCATGCATCTATATCTTCACAAAGCCTCACTGCTGCTTCGTTGATACTATCTGTTGCATCTCTAATCTCAAATACGGAACATTTATTATAAGGATACATCTTCTCTGCACCTTGAATCGTTTGCATCATCGTCTCAACAGCTAAAACAGGGTTTACTCCCATAGCACTCTCTTCTGAGAGCATTACTGCATCTGTGCCATCTAGAACCGCGTTTGCTACATCACTTATCTCAGCTCTAGTGGCTGTTTCGTTAGTTGTCATAGACAGTAGCATTTGCGTAGCAGTAATAACTGGTTTTGAGGCTTCATTCGCTTTTTTTATAAGCATCTTTTGAAGAGCGGGAACTTCGTAAAAAGGAACTTCTATCCCCAAGTCTCCACGTGCAACCATAAGTCCATCACTATGTTCTAGTATTGCATCAATATTTTCAACTGCATCGAATTTCTCAATCTTTGCGAAGAGTTCAATATTGGCATTATGCTCCTCTATAATGTTTCTTGCATTTATCATGTCTTGTGCATCTTGAACAAATGAAATAGCCATAAAATCAACATCATTTTCTATACCCCAAAGCATATCAACTCTATCTTTTGGAGTTAGAACATCTATACCTAAACGGGTATTTGGAAAGTTTACACCCTTTCTAGAAGAGAGTCTTCCTGCATTTTGTACCTGAACTTTCACACTAGTTGAAGTGACTTCTGTTACTTTTGTACGAATGATCCCATCATAAAGATAGACTAACTCGCCTACTTTTAACTGAGATAAGATATGCGGATGATTAATACAGGTTTTATAATAATTTGATAAAACTTTATGCCCTAAAATCTCTTCTTGGAGAAATTCAACTGTATCTCCATAAACAAGATTAAAAGGTTCTTTGAGTTTACCTACCCGAATCTTCGGTCCACTAATGTCTTGAAGTACCCCAACAAAAAGTTCACTTTTTTTCTCAGCTTCTCTAATACGCTGTAAAACTTCATAATGGTATTCATGCGTTCCATGAGAAAAATTAAGACGAAAAACATTTACACCAGCAAGCATAAGTTTTTCTATCATCTCTAAAGAGTCTGATGCTGGCCCAATGGTTGCTAGTATTTTTGTTCTTTTTTTCATATTATCATCCTTTATATCTTATCTCTGAAGCATTAAAATCAAACTCTAAATCATCCGATGCTTCTTTATAAAGCAGAGGACTGTCAAGGTCTATATAAGCTATAACATCTCTATACGCCATTGCTAGGTGAAGTGCCGCGTTAATAGAATACGGTCCTTCAAGCATAGAGCCCAACATGCATTTCACATTCATCACTCTAGCGTATTCTAAAACCTCTACTGCTTTACTCAATCCACCGCATTTCATTAGTTTTATGTTTATCATATCTGCTGATTGAGACTCTATAACTTTTTTTGCATCTTGGAGTGTAAAGACTGTCTCATCTGCAAGTATTGGTATATGAGATTTTTGCGTAATAATTTTTAGAGACTCAATATCTTTTGCAATTACAGGTTGCTCAATTAACTCTATATTCACAGTTCTTACCGCTTCAATATACGCTAAAGAATCTTCCAAACTCCAAGCTTGATTTGCATCAATAATCAGTTTTGCTTCTGGGAGTTTATGGGCAATCTCTTTTGTTACTTTAACCGCATGAGCAATATCGCTCCCAAGTTTTACTTTTAAAATATGCAAACCTTTTTCAAAGTAAGCAATAGAATCTTCAATCATTGAATTGTAATCTTTCAAACTCACTGTAATATCTGTTTGCAAGGTACATATGTTTTCTTCACCGAAGTACTGAAAAAGAGTTTGGTTTTTTTCTCGTGCAAAAAGCCATACAAAAGCCATATCTAAAGCTGCTTTTGCACTACTTCCAATACTACTCTTGTGAAGAATTTCTAAAGCTTCTAATGGTGAAGTACCAATCAAACTTAACTTTACAGACTCAATAGAACTTAAAATATCCTCAAGCCCTTCACCCGTTATTGCCTTAGTTGCAGGAGCTTCACCAATAGCTTCAAAGCCATTGTCGCATGCTACATGTACTCTAACAAACTCAACATTCTCAACTCTTCGAAGTGCTGTAATAAATGGAGTTTTTAGGGGAATGGTCTTTAACTGTGTTTCTATACTTTTTATTTTCACTTAACTGACCTGTTTTCTTTCTTATATAGTATTCAAATTTATACAACATAATAGTTAAATAATGAAAAAACACTTTAATTTATAAATTAAATGACTTGTGACACTAGACGTGACACACTTATGATAGGATTTTCCTATAAATATTTATTATGTTAGGAGTACAAATGTCAGTAATAATTGAGAGAGCCGAAGAACATGAAAAGATAAAAAAACTTTTATCTAAAGAGATACCATCCTACAGACAAGCATATAGTGATAGAACTTCTATGATAATGGCATGTTTATCTGAACTTGCATATATAAAATTCAATGAACCATTATTAGATTCAACTAATAAAAAATTAATTAAAAATGCTACTAAATTGTTAGGTAAGGAAAAAGCTTCTTATATATATAAGCTCATTGATTTATTAGCTTATGACAGTGAGAAAGAAAGGAAAATATTAGAATCTGATTTAGTACTATTAAATTTAAAGCTTGAGAAAACTTTTGATGAAAAAGGAACACAAGCTATACTTGTATCAAGTGAGGAATTTTATGTACTAGCTTTTAGAGGTACAGAACCAACAAGTATAGCTGATATAAAATCTGATTTAGATGCAATACAAACATCTTGTGAAACGGGTGGGAGAATACATCGAGGGTTTAAAAGTGCTTTTAATGATGTTCATACTCAAATCCAGACTTATATTAATCAAAACCTCAAAGATAAACCTCTTTTTATAACTGGACATAGTCTTGGTGGTGCACTAGCTACTGTTGCTACTAAGAAGTTAATTTACCCTCAAATTGCGGGATGTTACACTTATGGTTCACCACGTATTGGAGATGAAAGATGGATGTTAGGTATCAGGTCACCAGTATATAGACTTGTAAATTCTGCTGACCCTGTTACTATGTTACCTCCTGGAAGTGATTTAATAGACATAGCTTCTCTGTTGGTAAAATTTATTCCAACATTTGGCGATTCGTGGAGTAAAAGATTAGAATCAAAATTTGGTGGATATAGCCATGTAGGATATATGAGGTATTTAACTAACATAGAAAATGGGAATTTTGGAGATGCAAGACTTTTATATTCTGTCAGTTTTTTACGAAGATTTAGAGCATATTTTTCCAACATAAAACATTATTCAAAGATTCCATCTGATCATTCCATGGTCGTTTATCGTAAGAAATTACAGTCAATTGCATATTATAAACAAAAAATTAATTAGGAGAAAATATGTATTTAAAGAAAATAGCACTAGCCTTAGTAGCTTTATTATTAACAGGATGTGTATCAATACCACCTGAAGCACCAACTTTGTCAATGGAACTTGGTAAAAAGATTTCATCAATTGAGAATACTCATATAAACCTATTAAATAAGTTTTTTGATCAAAAAAAAGAAGATGTTGATAAATTTATTGAAGATGAATGGATTCCTATTTTTGCTAAAAAGGTTTTCTCAAATCAAAAAGTTGAAAAATACTGGAATCAAATAGTCACTACAGATGACAAGAAAGAGCGATTAACTTTTTTAATTAAAATGGGTCCAAAACTACAAAAACAAATCAACAAAAAAAGAT
>NZ_JBLHOE010000092.1:0-9774 GCF_047622445.1 Sulfurimonas sp. | reverse complement strand
GCATTAATTGAAAGTGAGGAGAGATTGCATCTTATCATAGAGAATTCTCCTGTAGGAATTTGTACAGTTGATTTGTTAGGTAATTTTATTTCAACGAATGTGCCTTATGAGAAGATGCTTGGCTACTCAAAAGAAGAGCTTAGTAAATTATCTTTTTTTGATATAACCCATCCAGATTATCATCCTGAAAATAAAGAACTATTCCAAAAAATGTTTTCACTAGAAGCAGATGGCTTCGATATGGAAAAAGTATATATTTGTAAAGATGCTAAAGAAATTAATGTTAGTGTACATATTACAGGAATAAATGATGAGCATGGCAAGAGAGAATTTGGAATCGCATTTGTAGAAGATATCACAGAAAAAAAACGTAACCTTATCTTATTACAAGAGAAGAAAAATGAGTTAGAGACAATAATCCAAGAAGCGCCGAATCCAATGATATTACATGAAGAAGGGGGAAAGATACTTATGCTTAATCAAGCATGGATTGTTTCTTCTGGTTTTTCCTTGGAAGATACACCAACGATTGATGATTGGGTAGATCACATCTATGATGATAAAGAAAGTAGAATATTTACAAAAGAACATATACATTCACTTTATAATATTACTGACAAAGTAGATGAGGGTGAGTTTACTTTTTTAAATAAAAATAGAGACTTCATTACTTGGCAGGTCAATTCAGCACCTCTTGGAGTAATCAATGGCAAACGTAGGCTTGTCTCATCAGCGATGGACATTACAGAACTAAAACACAAAGATGAGATGCTAATTAATCAATCACGCCATGCAGCTATGGGAGAGATGATAGGAATGATAGCGCATCAATGGAGACAGCCACTTTCCAATATATCCATGGACGTAAATAATATGTTGCTAGATATTGCAATAGGAGAATTGAGTACGATTAGAGTTGAAGAGTATGCAAATAGCATTTCTGCACAAACACAGAATTTATCGGAAACAATAAATGATTTTAGGAACTTCTTTAAACCAGATAAAGTAATCTCAAAAGTTAATATTAAAGATGTGCTAGATAAAACTTTATCGGTTGTAGAAGATAGTCTAAGAAATAATAATATAGAACTCAAAAGCACTTTTGAGACAGATACAGAAGTTAATGCCTATCCAAGAGAGTTGATGCAAGTGTTTGTTAATGTCATTACTAATTCCAAAGATGCATTAATATCCAATAGGATTAAAGATGCGCTAATAAATGTTAGAGTGTATGAAGATAAGGAATATATAAATACAGAGATATGTGATAATGGTAGAGGAATAGATAGTGAAATATTGCCAAAGGTATTTGATCCATATTTTTCAACAAAAGATGTAAAGACTGGAACAGGCTTAGGACTCTATATGAGTAAGATGATTATTGAAGAGCATCTTAATGGTATACTTGAAGTACAGAGTAACGGTAATAGTACGTGTTTTACTATTAGATTATTAAAAAAGAATCTGGAAGGATAAATATAATGGACAATGGTAAAACAAAAAATATAAATGAATTAATAAAAAAAGCAAAAAATATATCTATTCTTTATGCTGAAGACGAAAAACTTTTACGTGAGAGAACAGCTTCATTTTTTAAAAAAATATTTGCAGATGTTGATGTTGCTGTAGATGGTAGAGAAGCCTTGGATAAGTATATGATTAATAAATATGACATAGTTATAACTGATATTGAGATGCCAAATATGGATGGTCTCGAATTAATTAATAATATTCGAAAGCTTAATAAAGAACAAGAAATTATAATAAACTCCGCATATACTGAAACAGAATTTAGAAGTGAAGCTAATAAATATAATGTGACAAAATACATTAGAAAACCAATTGAAATAAATGAAATAATAAAAATTTTAGGTGAGTATATAGATAAAATAAATTTACTTTCTAAGAAAGACAATGGTAGATAATAAAATACAAATAGAAGTTAAATCACTAAAGTCAAAAGCAAAAGGCATATCTCTTCTTTATGTAGAGGATGAGAAACTTTTACGTGAAAAGACAGCTTCTTTTTTAAATAAAATATTTACTCATCTTGATATTGCCATTGATGGCAAGGCGGGTTTAGAGAAATATCTTCAAAGACAATATGACATAGTCATTACAGATGTTCTTATGCCAAATATGAATGGTTTAGAATTAATCAGTAATATCCGTGAACATAATGAAAAGCAAGAAATTATTATAATTTCTGCATACGCAGAGCTATCATACTTAATAGATTCCATAAAACTTGGTGTTACCGGTTATCTTATTAAACCATTGGACCTGCTAGATGTTATTAGAGTACTTAATCAATCTGTTGAGAAGATACAAGCATTTCGTAAAGTTGAAATGTATCAAAAAAAACTTGAAGAGATGGTTGATAAAAGAACAAAAGAAATTGTAGAATTACAAAAGAAACAACTCATTAATTATGAGTATGCAATTGGGTCATTAGTTAAAATGATGGAATTAAGAGATACCTATACTAGTGGACATGGGGAACGCGTTGCAAAATATTCAAAAGAGATTGCAAAAAAGATAGGATGTTCAGAGGAAGAATGTAATTTAATATATCAAGCAGGAATATTACACGATATTGGAAAAATAATTACACCAGACTCTATTTTACTAAAACCTGGAAAATTAACTGAAGCGGAATATTCTTTAATTAAAGAACATGTTACTGTAGGGTATGAGATACTTCATGAGGTGCCAATGTATAAACATCTTGCAGATATAGTATATTCGCATCATGAGGATTATGATGGAGGTGGTTATCCACGATCTTTAAAAGGCAATGAAATCCCATTGTTTTCTCGAATTTTGGCAATAGCCGACACATTTGATGCTATAACAACAAGTCGAATATATAAAAATAAGAAAAATATTTCCCAAGCGATAAAAGAACTCAAAGAACTTGCTGGCACACGCTATGATCCAAGTCTGATTGATAGTGCTATTCATGTTTTTCAAGCGGTTGATCTTAATGAATCAGTAAGTCAAAATCCTAAGTCACATATCGATGATGAACGTTTTGCATACTTTTTTAAAGACCCTTTAACAAAAGTTTATAACAATGATTATCTCGATTTTATATTAAGTAAAAATATAGGTGCAAAAAATTTCGAATGTTGCAATATAATATATCTTCAAAACTTTACCGCTTATAACAGAAAGCATGGATGGAATAGGGGAGATATATTCTTAAAAGATTTTGCTGACTACTTACAATCTGAGTTTAGTGATTCACATATTTTTCGTATTTTTGGAGATGATTTTTTTCTCTTAAATAATACGCATCAAGATCTTAATTTAGATAAGATAAATGCGTCATACTTACTGAAAACTAGTAAATTACAATGTACTCATAAACATTTTGATTTAAGAGAAGTTAGTTTTGATAGTTACCAAACCTTCATAGAAAATATGAAAGTCCACTAAAGCAGAGAAACTATCTACGCTTTAGTACTTTTTTATTATATGCTTTTAAGATGAGTATTACCCCTAAAATACCGGCTATAAATGAAGCGAAGAAAATACCGAGTTTAACAGCATCTATAATGCTTTGATCTAAAAATGCAAGTTGTGTGATAAAAATGGACATGGTAAATCCGATACCACCTAAGAAACCAACAGCAATAACTTCATCCCAACCTAAATCATCAGGTTTTTTTACTAAGTGTAATTTTTGAGCTAAATAAGTAAAGCCAACAATTCCAATAGGTTTACCAACAATGAGTCCGAGAACTACACCGACTACAATCATTAAGTTTTGGGATACTGCTGAAAAGTCTAAGATTACACCAGCATTTGAGAATGCGAAGAGTGGCATAATGAAAAATGCAGACAAACCATGCAGTTGATGTTCTAGCTTTACCAAAGGATTTTGTACTTTATCATAGTTGTAAGCAATGTCTTCTAAGGCATCAATTTGATGATGATTTAAAATTGGGATAGTATCTATATGCTTTTCAAACTCTTCAACAGATTCATTTGTACTTTGTATAAAGTCTTTTTCATCAACTTTTGAACTTATTGGTATGGCAAAAGCAAGAAGTACCCCAGCTATAGTTGCATGAACACCAACAGAATGTATAAAAATCCATAGTGCAATTCCAAGAATTAAGTAAGGTAGTAACCTGGTAACCTTTTTGAAGTTTAATGCCCAAATCATTGCATAGACTAAACCTGCGTGTAGAAAATACTCAGCATGGATTTCATTTGTATAGACAGTTGCTACAACGATAACAGCACCTAAATCATCTACAACAGCAAGAGCTACTAAGAAGAGTTTTAAAGCAGGGTTTACCTTTTTACCAAGAAGCATTAAAATTCCCAAGGCAAAGGCTATGTCTGTAGCCATTGGGATACCAAAACCTTTAGGATCATCTATGTTAAAAGATACGTAAACTAAAGCAGGAATAACCATACCACCAATGGCAGCAACAATAGGAAAACTTGCCTTTTGTACAGAAGAGAGTTCACCGATTAAGAGTTCTCTTTTAATCTCTAGTCCAACCATTAAGAAAAAGAGAGCCATTAAGCCATCATTAATCCAGTGCATTAAGTCCATAGATATGGTATGTCCACCAAGTGTTACACCTAAAGCCATATGCCATAATTCAAAATAGCTCTCACTGAGTGCTGAATTGGCAACTATAACAGCAGCTAAAGTTGCAATAAAGAGTAAAACACCACTAAATGATTCGTCTTTTATAAATCGTTCTACGGTGTGTAAGTGTTGAGTCATTATAGTATCCTGTGATTTTATTGTAATTATTTTACCATATCTTTTAAATATTTCAATGATTCTATTCGTTATATTTAGTATTTTATAAATCTACAAGGATCATTCATGCAAAAGATATATAGTCTCAAATTATTTATTAAATTATTTAATATAATAATTTATTGTTAATTCTTTGTTAAAATTCTAAAAATAATTAAGGATTTTTTAAATGAAAAGTGCAGAAGAACTCAAAGAAAAACTTTTTCTCATTACAAAAGATAAACGATTTGAATTTAGTATGATGAGTGTTATTATCTTCTCCGCACTCGTAATAGGGGTACATACTTTTAATATAGACCCTATGCTAGAGCAGATATTATTATATGTTGATTATCTCATTACTGTGATCTTTGTTATCGAGATAAGTGTACGCATAGCTGCAGAAAAAAAAGTGAGTGATTTTTTTAAAGATGGATGGAATGTTTTTGATTTTATTATTGTGGCAGTAAGCATAATCCCAATAGATGAAAACTATGCAAATGTAGCACGACTCATTAGAATATTCAGAATGCTACGACTTATAACACTTCTTCCTGAACTCAAAGTTATTATTGGAGCACTGTTTAAATCAGCTAAGTCAATTGGATATGTAATGATACTTATGTTTATAATATTTTACGTATTTGCAGTTGTTGGTACTATACTTTTTGAAAACATGGAATCTGGTTTATGGCGTGATGTTGGGATAGCACTTCTCACGTTATTTAGAGTAATGACATTTGAAGATTGGACTGATGTTATGTATGAGACTATGGAAGTGTATCCTTGGAGTTGGGCATATTATCTTCTTTTTATTTTTTTAACAACATTTACATTTTTAAATATGATTATAGGGATTATCTTAGACACCCTTAATGAAGAACATAAAAAAGTAGAAAAAGAGAGTGTAGACGAAGAGAAGCTAATTATGCGTGAGATTTTAGAAAAAAATACAATCTTAGAAATAAAACTAGACCGACTTGAAAAGTTATTGAGTGAAAAATTTAGAATATAATTTCAAACCTTTGATTGTTACTAGTTTGCTACAATGGCGAAAATAAATTTTAGGAAATTCTCATGATTAAAAAAATTGTTATCGGTATTGTTATTATACTTGTAGGGATACAGTTCATTAGTGTGGACAAAACAAATCCACCGTTAGATGAAAAATTGACATTAAAAGCACCTGCACAAGTAATGGAAGTAATGAAGCAGAGTTGTTTTGATTGTCATTCAAATGAAACAAAATGGCCGTATTATGCAGATATTGCACCTATGTCTTTCGTTGTAGCTGATCATGTAAAAGATGCAAGACGTGCATTGAATTTTTCAAAGTGGAATGAAATTAGTGAAGAAATAAAAATACTAAGACTTAAACGCGCTATTGTCACGGTAAAGAATGGGATGATGGCACTTCCAAGTTATGTTTCTGCTCATGAAGAAGCAGAGCTTTCTAAAGAAGATAAAACTATCTTAATCACTTGGTTTGAAAGTGAATTAAAAACTCTTACTGGGGATAATAAAAATCATTTGTTTCAAGTAAAATAATTTTAGAAGATTAATTTTAATGAAAATGGAGAGCAATTAAAGTTTCTGAAATTTGCTCTTCCCTTTCTTCCCTTTTAAGGTAGATATTTATACTATTTCATGTATAATATTCTTAAACAAAGGTACTAACTATGATAAAACAGCTCTTTATAATTCTTCTTCTATCTTCTTGCATTTTTGCAGCTAATAATGGTATCCAAAATAGAGAACTTCCCCAGTCTGAAATGAAATCTCAAAATGAACATATTGCTAAGCTTGCTGCTTCAGAATTGTCAAAAACTTTGCCACAGCAAATTGATAAATTTACAAAACTTATAGATATAAAAGCAGATAAAGCTACTATTATATACATATATGAAATCAACATAGCACCTAAAAGTGATGCAACAGTAAAAAGTGAAGACCATACTAGAATGAAAGAAGCTGTTACTTTAGGTACATGTAGAAGCTCAAGACGTTTTTTAGAAGCTGATATACTCATAAGATATATATATACAAGTGCGACTACACAAGCGCAACTTTTTAAGTTTGATGTAAATCAGCAAAGTTGTTTTCAACTATAGCTAATGAGTAATATCGTATCTTCAAAAGTAGTTTTAAACTCTTTAGACTTCTTTTCATCCCTTAATGAAGAGCAACTTGAACTTCTTGCTTCCATATCTACCATAAATAGCTATGCAAAAGAGTATATACTTTACTATGAAAGAAAGGAAAGTGATACACTTTTATTTCTTCTCGATGGTTTAGCCAAAGCATATAAGATAGATAAACACAATAATGAAATATTTCTGTACTATATACATGAAAATTCACTAATATCAGAAATATCCAATAGCACACAAAACACTATATTCTCATTTTCAAATGTAAAACTGCTAAATGATTCGCAAATACTGAGTATTGATTATGCAAAATTTAACAAACTTTTTCTAAGCAACGGTATTCTTTGCTCCCAAGTTAGTAATGAAATAATTCTTAGGTCTCAACAATTGCAATCATTGATAAATAGAGAGTTTATATTCAACTCTGTAGCAAAAGTAGCGATGATATTGCACAATGATTTAAAAATATTTAACTCTCTTAAAAGAGCAGAAATTTCACTTATGCTTCATATTCAACCAGCGACTCTTTCTCGTGTATTAAATAGACTTAAAAGAAATAAGACAATAGATTCAGTAACTGGTAAAATAGTGATTTTAGACTATGAAGCTCTAGCAGATGCCTTTAAGGAATAATATATGAAACAAATTAAAATAACAGGTATATTTATATTTATAATATCTATCACTTTGGCAATATTATTCAACTATACTTCCAAGGACAATAGTTCCCATAATGACTTTGTAAACGAAATAAATAAACAAAAAGTATTTACTCAAGAGATATCAAAAAATATTTTTTATATATATAAAAATAAAGACTTCTCAACATCTCAGTTAGATAAATCAATAAAAGATTTTTTAAACTATATGAAACATAGTGAACGCACTCAAACACATAATCAAAAAACTATAACTTTATGGAATGAATTTTATTTGCATGTACAAAAGTTTAGAGATTACAGTAAAACAACTTCCACATATTCAAAAATATTGCTAGAGGATATTGTTAAAGATATTTACAACACAAATTTAAAATTATTTGTAGAGTTTGATAAACTTGTTGCAAGAGATGAAGTTCTTTTTCACATGAGAATAATGATACTTGAATATACGCAGTATATTTTATTTGTGGTACTAGTATTACTACTGATGTATATATTCACTCAGATAAGGAGTATTGTAGAGTTCGTACAAAAATTTATTTTTACATCAAAGTCGATTATAAATAATTCCACTATAAAGAATCTGCTACCGATTGAAATTGACAATAAAAGTATCGAAGTATCACAAGCAAAAGACAATTTTAATACTATTGTTCAAAAGATAAATACTTCAGTAGAACACTCCAGTAACTCTATAAAACACTCATATCAATCCTTAGAAACACTAGAACAACACATAGAAGAGTTGCTGGAATTAATCTACGCTATGAATGAAAATATAATTGATAAAGAACTTATAAAAAAAGAAGATGCTGTCATTCATTCACTTGAAGAATTAAGCTCAACTACAAGAGGATTGAAAAATTTAAAAAGTGATTTAGACAGCTTAATTTCTTACCAAAACACAAATAATACTTAAATATAGTAATTAGTTAATTAATTTGACCATAGTCAAATATATACTCTTAAAATTATAATACTATATATTCATTACTTTAGTAGTATTTAAACTCAAAGTAATTCTAAGGATAAAGTATGATTAAACATATTAGAAAGCTTACTTCGATTATTTTAGGTCTTTCTCTAGTTGCAACAGTTTCATTTGCAAGTGGTGAACTTCAAAAAGTAATGAAGGCAAGAGGCTTAAGCGAGAGAGATGTAGTTCGTGCAGCAAAAACTTATAACCCTACTGGTGGTAGAGATGAGTTCGTTGTATTTAGTTCTGGTGGTCAATCTGGACAAGTAATTGTTTATGGTGTTCCATCAATGAGAATATTAAAATATATTGCGGTATTTACTCCTGAACCATGGCAAGGTTATGGCTATGATGTAGAGAGCTTAAAAGTTTTAAGACAAGGTAATGTTCGTGGTAAAGAAATTAACTGGGGAGACACACATCACCCGGCACTTTCTGAAATTGAGGGTAAGTATGATGGTAGATGGTTAGCTATTAATGATAAAGCTAATCCTCGTATTGCTATTATAGATTTACATGACTTTGAAACTAAGCAAATTGTAGTTAACAAAGTATTTAAATCAGCTCACGGTGGTGCTTTCTTTACTCCAAATTCAGAGTTTATCATAGATGCTGCACAGTACGCTGCACCACTTGATAATAACTACCATGCTATCGAAGATTATAAAGAGTCATACCGTGGTGGTGTAACACTTTGGAAGTTTGACAATAAAAAAGGTAGAATCAACGAAAAAGCTTCTTTTACAGTTGAAATGCCTCCATATATGCAAGATTTATCAGATTCTGGTAAAGGTGTTTCTGATGGTTGGGGTTTTACAAACTCATTTAACTCTGAAATGTATACAGGTGGAATCGAAGTAGGTATGCCACCAAATGAAGCTGGTATGAGCAGAAATGATACTGACTTTTTACATGTGTATAACTGGAAGAAGTTAGCAGAAATTGCAAAAAACAAGAAAAATGTGAAAGTTATCAATGGACATAATGTTATTTCTATGGCTACAGCTGTAAAACATAATGCATTATTTTTGATTCCTGAACCAAAATCACCACACGGTGTTGATGTTTCTCCTGATGGAAAATACATTACTTATAATGGCCTGAATATCTAAGATAGGAATTCAGCAAAGTTAATTTCTAAAATAGATAAAATAGTATGAAATTAATGGAGATAACATGAGTCGTAAAAAAGGTCAAACCTATACTGCTGAACAAAAA
>NZ_JBLHOE010000091.1:0-10293 GCF_047622445.1 Sulfurimonas sp. | reverse complement strand
CGGGTGAAACAGGTTTCAATATATATCCTTTAGCACCGGACTTTAAAGCGTTCATAACCATTGCTTCTTGGCCATGTGATGTAACCATAATTACATTTGCATCTGCATCAAACTCTTTTATTTTTTGAACTGCTGTGATCCCATCCATATCTGGCATAGTGATATCCATAGTTACTAAATCGGGCTTATGCTCTTTATAAGCAGTTATGCTTGAGTGTCCATCAGCAGCTTCAGCTATTATATTGTGACCAATACCTTCTAAGCTTCTTACTAAGTTAACTCTCATTATAAGAGAATCATCTACGATTAATACATTTAATTTTCTACTCATCATATCTCCTTAAAATTTTCCTACTAAAATTTGCATTTCACCATATTCCGTATCAATTACAACATGAGCAATATTTTGCTGAAAGTTATGTGTTATCAGTTCATCATGTTTTATAATACAGGGTGTAGTTATCTCTAAAACTGTTTTATCATAAGGATTAAACAGTGCATTTCCTACTATTATATTAATAACTTCTTTTGAGATACTTTCTCTATATTCAACTACTTCACTATCATTAATCGGGTGTCCATGGTTAAATTCATTTAACAACTTGTCTAATAAGAATTGATCATAACTAATGCATACAGATACATCTACAAGACCACTAATATGGATATAAGAGCAATACTCTTTAATTTGAATATCATCAATTAAAGCATAGGAAAACTCTGCTTTATTTTTGATATTTATTTTCATATCACTTTGAAGGTATGTTGTTGCTCTATTTACAACGGGTGAAAGTATATACTCGATAGTAATATTATCTCTATTGTTTGAGGCGATATTAATGAGATTACCATAGGTAGAAGTAGGTACTTTTAGAATAAACTTACTTCCCTCTCCAACTATACTTTGTATCTCTATTTCACCAGATAGTTTTTCAATCTCAGCTTTTACAGCACCCATCCCAATACCACGACCAGAGAGTCTTGTGATACTATCATTGGTAGACAAATTGTCTATAAAAACAAGTTCGAAAAGAGCTGCTTCACTCATATTTAAGAGTTCAAATTCTGTATATACGTTTGCTCTAAATACTTTAAGTTTTAGTTTCTCTATATCTATACCAGCACCATCATCTTCTATAATTATTTTAAAATTATTTTTATTATTTTCAATATTACATGTAATAGATGCATACTCATTTTTCTTTAAAATCAATCTTGTTTCTAAATCTTCCACTCCATGATCAATCGCATTTCTAAAAAGATGTATTAAAGATTTTATAAATGGCTTAAAGTGTATAGGTGTTAAGATATCTTCACCACCAACTACTTTAAACTCCATCAGGTTTTTCTCTTGAGAAGAGGCTATCTCTTGACATAGTTTAGGGTATATAGAAAGGGCGTGGTTAAGAGTTGTTCCTCTTGCTCTGTTTATCTCATTTAAGATATCTTCGTAAGTATTGATATGTTGATTATCAGCTTGGAGGAGGTATGTTATTTTATCTTCAATGTTAAAAATAAACTTATCATCAACTTCTATTTTATGCTGCTTATCAAAGAACTCTATTCCTAAAATCTCTTTGATGACATATAAATCTTTCTTTAACCATTCATCTGTATCTGATGTATCTAAAATATCTACTAAATCTTGGTTTATTAAGTTTTCTCGTGTACTCACAGTAGATAGTTTAGTTTCTAAATTATGCAGTTCTTTGACACAATTTTGCATTCTTAGTTGTGAAAAACTTCCTTTAAATGTATGAATATCACGGTAGAGTTCACTTAGGTTTTCTTTTGCAGATAAGTTAAGGCTTATAAACACTCTTTTGTTTTTAGAGAATTTTTCAAAATCATCTTTAAGTTCATAAAATTGTGTAGGTTCACTTACGATGATAACAATCATTTTTAAAATTTCTTGCTCTTTTGCTATTTTCTTTTCTAATATCTTTTCTTTGGTTATATTTGTAAGAACAATCATGTATGTTTTATTGTTGAGTACTTTATAATCCACTTTTATCGCTCTTCTATTTACAATTACCTCTTTTGGAAGAAGTGATAACATCGCATCCTTAATAAGCTCATCTTTTTCATTTACAACATTTAAAAGTGCCTCTTTTAAAAAATGTTTCTTTGTTTCATCATTTGTGTATAAAACATCTGAAATATCTTTACCCTCTAGATTGGTGCCTAAGAGTCTTTCACACTCTTTCGAGTACTCATCATCAATAATGAAATCATCTCCAAAAGATAAAAAACCTTGTTCGGCATTATCTAAAAGAGATCTTACCTTATGTGTTTTAGCATTTAGATTTTCACTTATCTCTTTGAGTTCATCTTGTTGTTTATCACTTATTTTGATGATTTTATTTAGCTGTTTATAACTTCTTTTATATGCTTTTAATAGCCTAGCTAATTCTTTAGCTGTAAATGAGATATCAGCTTGCGAATCTAAAAGATCTTCATACTCTTGTATGAGTATCTCTTCTTTACTTAACATCTAAAATCTACTTCTCTACTAAATTAAAGGTAAGAGATTCTATATCTTCAGCAAACTCTTCACCATACTCTAGTGAAGCTTCATTATCCTCATCATATATCCAGTTAACAACAATATTTTTATCATCCTCACTAGCCTCTTCTAAAATATCAAAAAGATCCATTAAGACTTTTGAACTACTTGAGTTAAAATATATCAATTCGATATTAACTGTAGCTTCTTGGCTCTGAAGTTTATCTATGAATTCTTCTAGCCATACAAATACAGTCTCGTAAAACTGTGTTGTATTTTCTGGGTATGATTCACCTATGATTGATAAGATATTTGTACTAGCATCAAAGTTTATCTCTGGTGATGATTTTGTAGCCGGTATGTTTAAATTTTCCATTCTTATTGTCCTTATATGCTTATTTTTATTGTAAAAAAAGAGTTTTGTTCATCTATAGTTTCAAAAGAGTACGCTATGGGTTTAGTAGATTTTCGTGCCATCTCTATAAAACCTATTCCAGCGCCTTTAGAATCATCTTCTTTCACTGCTTTTCTTTTTTCTTTATAGTAAATTTTTAGTTCATCTTTATTCATAGCAGTTAACTTACTTAGGTTTGATTCTAGTTTTTGGACTTTACTTGTAAGTATTTTATTTCCGCCGCTAATAAAAAAGTGACCATCTTTATTACCAATAACGACAATTCCAAAGCTCAGTTGTGAATCTTCATAATCTTTTTCAACCGAGTAGTTGATAACATTTTCAACTTGCTCTACAAAGATTGCAAAAACTTTTAGCGCCGCTTTCTTATCACCACCTTCACCCTCGCCAATCTTAATTCTAATAGCACTTCCAATCCCCTCGATTATCTCATGGCTCATAGGACCGCTAAAGCTAAAAATAATACCGTCATCTTGTAACTTTTGCTTATAGTCATATAAATTAATCATACTTCTTCACCCTTTTTAATTTTAAACCCAATGATAGTAATATCATCTCTTCTTGTATTTTCTTTTTGATACTCTAATAAATTACCCACAATCAATTGTTCTTGTTCAGCCATAGGTTTCTCTTGAATTTCACTCAAAAAAGTTTTAAACTTTTTATTTCCATAAGGAAAGTTTTTATCTCCACCTGTTTGATCAGTGATACCATCAGAGTAAAGATAAAATGATTCTGATGAATCAACATGTATCTCGTGGTTTGTGTATTCATAATCTGATTTAGAGCGGTTATAGCCTATACTTTGTTTATTGGACTTCACGATATGCTGCTCTTTATCTTTAAAATAGAGTAAATCCATTTTTGCACCTGCAAACTTTAGAAGAGTTCCATTTTTATTGATATAACATAAGCCCATATCCAGACCATCATCAGACAAAGAATTTTCTACATCTTGGTTAAGTTGCGTTTTTATAGCTATATTTAATTCACCTAAGAGTTTTGCAGGATCACTAAAATGATCGTTTGAAAGTTTTTTAATCATACTTCCAGCTAGCATAGTCATAAACCCACCTGGAACACTATGTCCAGTACAGTCAACTACACCAAAAATAATACCTTCATCACTCTCTTCATAAATATATAAGTCACCACCAACCTTATCTCGAGGTTGCCAAACTACAAAAGAGTCCCCTAATGTTTGTTCTATTAAAGCGGTATCTTTTAAAAATGATCTTTGAATAGTTGAAGCATATTCTATAGAGTCTTGCACTTCTTGGTTTATCTCTGCTAACTCTTGTGTTCTTATTTGTACTTTTTTTTCTACTTCTGTATACAGAGAGTTAAGCTCTTCATGGAGTCTTGCACTCACAGCTATATTTTCATTTAACGAAGTTGCCATTTGACCAAATTCGTCATCAGAACTTATCTCGATACGTTTTGTAAAGTCTTGTTTTCCTTGTAAAAATAGGAAAAAACTATCCAGACCATATTGAAGATTTTTAAGAGGTTTATTTACAAAACTCATAAGAAGTATTGACATTACAAATAAGATTGCGATTAAAGCACCTATAGACATAAGAAGCTTGATAGTATTTGACTCTTCTAGTTCTTTATCAACAGTTGCATTAAATTTTGCTATCTCTATGCTAGTGTTTTCTTTTAGCTTTTTAATTTTTTCAATGATAGAAGATTCATCATAGTAAAATGTAATCATACCAAGTTCTTCAACAGCATCATAAGCATTGGTATGATTTATCGAGTGCTTGAATTTTGTAAATTTTTCATACTCTTTTGGTAAGCTATCATTGAAAACTACTTTACTATTATCTTTAATAGCCAATACAAAAATTTCTCCAACTTCATTATCCCATATTTGAATAGCCTTTACAGCATCTTTTTTCATATCAAATTCTAAACTTTTTTTCAAACCATTAGAATCGTAATCCATCAAATAAGAAGATGCATTTTTTGCTATCGTAGTAACAATCTCTTTCATTTGTTCTTGATTTATAGCTAGTCTTTCAGCCTGTCTATTATCAAGAGCTTTCATAGCTGAATCTAAGTTATATTTTCGTATATCACTTATAAGTTTATTGTCATTTTGAGAAAAAAGATACCCAAAACCTAAAAATATGCTGACAATTAAACTTCCTAAAATAAGTAAAGTTTTTAATATAATACTTTTCTTCATTCTAGGCCTCCTTTAATATTTACTATGTATTTTTTCATAGCTTCCATCTTTCTTTATAGCATCTAAGGCGTTTTGCCATTTTTTGATTATTTTATCGTCTGTATTTTTGTTGAATGCAAAGTATTGATAACCCACTTTTAGTGTATAAACTATCTCATATTTATCAATATCAAAACCTTCCATTTTCGCATTAGCGAAAGCTACATTCAGGTTATAGGCAAACATATCTATTCTATTTTTCTTCATTTTATTAAAAGATATATTGATAGCATCTTCACCTTTTACATACTGAATATACTTTTTATCAACTCCAGCATCAAGTAAAAGTATCTCTCCAATATCTTTTAGTACTGCTCCGACTTTATATTTATTAAAATCTGAGACTTTATTAATAACAATTTTTTTACTCTTTGGAGCAACAACTCCAACTGTGGCAGTTGCAATAGGCCCAACCCATTTAAAGAGAGCTTCTCTGGATTCCGTTCTTGTTGTTGAAAAAACCATAGCATTATTTATTTTTTGTGCTACAGCATAAGATTTAGCCCAACTTCTTAGTTTTACATCTTTGATGCTCTGCGAAGAATTCATTTGTTTTAGAACAGCATCAAGTACTTCGATAGATGAACCTATAAGCTTACCCTCTTTACTTTTCATATTGTAAGGTGGGTAATGTTCTGTATACATTTTTACACTGTCATTAGCAAAAATACTCACACAAAAGAGAGTTATTAAAATAATATTTTTCAAATTAGTTCCTTAAAACTTATATCCACCGATTAAACGGTAAGCAGAGCTATCTGGCTCATTATCTAAAGATCGATGTTCATAGTTTGCTGTAAAGTAGACACCTGTTGTAGGTGTATATTTAAACCTTATACCATTTAACTGCATTTTTTCTTGTGGTACACCTGAAACTGTTCTAGAGTGCTCTGAATCTAAATTGTAGCAAGTATGTCTATATCCTATCCAGCTATTTTTAAGTCCTAGTTTACTCAAATCATATGCAAGTTCTACTTTTAACAATGCTGCGTTCTGTAAACTGCCTGTTTCAAACCAGTTAAATATATAACCATAAGTATATGTTGGGAATCCACCCCAAGCTGAAAGAGTAGAGCCTATCCCTTTTCCATTGCTAAATTTACTTGCACCCGTTGCAAACTCAAATCCATTATCATACTTTCCATCAAATTTAATGGCATAGATAGAGTAGTCAATATTTGTAAAATTATTCGATGCTAATTCACCTATCTCTTTATAATTTGTAAATTGGATTGCTGTGTTATATGTAAAGCTATTCATTTTATTTGTAAAATCATATTGAGCTAAAAACATATTATAAAGGTCTGTTACATAGTACTCCCATACTTTAATTTTATGGTTTTGAGTTTTGTACTCAATCGCCCCAAATACTACACCACTATCATTAGCATTTTCTTTATCTCTAGCATCTACAAAAGAGGTGTCACTCATACTATGAAACTCTGTTCCATTATCTCCACTATCCCAAACACCTGCCATTTTATGAAAATAACCTAAATGAAGTTCAGTATTGCACAGCATAGTGTTTACGTAGTTGATAGCTTCATAACTATTTGCAAGCATATAGTAATCATCTGGTTCGATTAGTGGTGTCTCTAATTCTTGTCTACCTATAGTTAAGTTATGATTTGAATCTTTATAGTTAATGTAAAGTTCTTGAAGTATTGCAAATGACTCTTGATCTGATGGATTAAATACCCAATTTCTATTCTCGTAGTCTGGGTTATTTAGGCCAAAGTCTGTAGCCACCGTATAAGTTGCTTTGGCTGAAAAGTTATTATACGTAGGAGTGAGTATAGAGAACTTGGGAATTGTGTAAAAACCTTTTGAATCAACATGACCTTTATTTGTAGTTGGTGAATCTAGAGACGGTGCGTTATCATAGTTATAATTAACATAACCAAATTTTATATCCTCTAGGACTTTCCACTCATTTCCGATATCAATACCTTGAGTGTCGCTTGCATTTAGTGAAGTAATGCTGGCTACTAATAGAAAATTACTAACAAAGTTTTTATTTAAACTTAACATTATCTTTACCCTACCCATTTATCTAATATATTTTTAATTGTTACTTTTTTAGATTTACAGTTACAGTATAATGACATAATGAAATATCATCATAGAATCAATATAGAATACTTTTGATACTAGTTTGCCACTTTATTAGTGTATAAATAGAGTGAACCAATAAATGGAATGTTATGAAAGAAGAAAAGCTAAACTATTTAAAAAACTTAACCCTGCTACTTGTCGAAGATGATGATGAGCTTTTAAATAAATTGAAAACTATTTTATCGATTTTTTTTAAAGATGTAATATGTGCAAAAGATGGTCACGATGCTTATAAAATATTTACAACATCTACAATTGATATGCTGATTACAGACTATGTGATGCCAAATATGAATGGCTATGAACTATGTAAAATAATTAGAAATAAAAATAAAAATATACCGCTAGTGATCATGAGTAACTATTCAGACAAAGAAAAACTTCTCAATGTCATACCTCTTTCACTTGCTCAGTACCTTGTTAAACCTGTCAGCTATGTGACTCTTACTCAAACGCTTGTTAGTATGGTAGAAAAACTAGAAGACATCTCCTATACAGAGTATTTACTTAGCCCTACGCTTAACTATGATAGAACAAAAAAAGAGTTAAAAAATGAAAGTGGGCTTATACCTCTTTCAAAAAGTGAAATCGTTATTATTGAATTATTCATTGAAAATAAAAATAAAATTATTGCAACTACTGATATAGAATTTTCTCTTGACCCAAAAGAAGATAAATCTTCTCAGGCTATAAAAAGTCTTATTTACAGACTTCGAAAGAAGATAGGAAAAAATATTATAATAAATATTCCTAGCTATGGCTATATGTACAAAACAACGTAAAGCGTATACTTGATTAGACTTATACTTATTTTTCTATTGACTACTGGCTTACATGCTATTGATTTAGTAGAGCTTAAAAAAGATTTTCAAGGTTTTGATGCTTCAACTCATATCTACTATATTAATGATAAAAATAACACTTTCTCATCTTTAGATATTTTAAAAAAAGATATTTTAAAAAAAGCTCCTAAAGGTGGGCAACTAAAATCTGATCTTGGTCCTTTTTGGAGTAAACTATCTCTTAAAAATTGCTCGCAAGAGATTCAAAATTTAATTTTATACAACAAACTACCTGGAATGAATTATATTGATGTATTTGTTTATAAGAATGAAAAATTAATAAACACATATCTTTTAGGAGATTTAAGAGAACAAAATCTAAAAGAGCATCTAAGTAGATATTCTATGTTTGAGTTGATATTATTACCAAATGAACAAGTCACTATTGTCTCAAAAGTTGATAACTATAATCTACATAATATCTCATGGCTTATAAAAAATTCACATAAATTTTTTGAACTAGAATCAAATGTATTAGTTTTACTAGGAATTGTTGCAGGATTCTTTTTGCTTTTTGCAATTATAAGTTTTATTTTATTTGTAATCTATAGACCTATAACATATTTAATTATCGCTCTTCACACTTTAGTATGGCTTGCTTACATACTCTCAATTAATGGTGTTTTATACCAACTAGATATCAACTTGAATCTCAATTTTATAACAATAATCTCATGGTTTATTCCGCTAGTTGGAACCTCTTTACTACTACTTTTTACTTACTACTTTTTTAATTTGAGAGAAAAATACTTAAAAATATCATTGATTGTAAAAACTTTAATTTTCATAAATATTTTACTCATCCCAATACATTTGTATGGCTTCTATGTTGATAAAGAGTATCTCAAAGTTACAATATTTACTGGTTTAACTGTTGGGATGAGTACTATATCTCTTTTTCTTATTGGCTTATATATGAAGGATATTGGTTCTAAATACTTTCTTTTAGGTCAATTAGTATTTTTAATAGCTGTTGCTTTAACTGCTTTAGGAGTTTTTGGTTTCATTACTTACCATGAATATTATCGCTATTTACTAACAATAGGTACTTCTATTGATATGATCTTGTTACTTTTAGCGCAATATGTTAAAACAAAACATACACTAGATAAGCTGAAAAAAAATAAAGAGATGTTAATTGAGCAGTCCCATTTTAGTTCTATTGGTCAAGCTATAGGTAATATTGCACATCAATGGAAGATTCCACTCACTGAAGTTGGCACATCGTTTGTACTCATTGAAACTACCCTGCATCATGATAAAGAGAATTTAATCAAAAATCTTACAAATGAAATGCCAAAAATATCACTTTCAATAGAACATATGAAAAAATCTCTTGATGAATTTCTTCATTTTTATACTGCAAGATCCATTAAAGAGTTTTTCTATCCAAGAGAAACATTATCTGAAGTAATCCATCTCTTGCAGTCAAAAATTACATTGAAAAATACTAATATTAATTTGCATATAAAAGACGAATTTAGTATGAATGGGCATGAACATATTTTCTCAAATATTATGATGATACTGATTAATAATTCCCTAGATGAGTTTAACTATGAAAATAAAAATATTATCACAATACATATAACTAGTGCAGACGACTACATTCAAATAACTTACACAGATAATGCTGGTGGAATTAAAATAGAACCTATTGAAAAAGCATTTGAATACTTCGTTAGTACTAAAGATGAGGATGGTCATGGGATAGGACTTGCGATAATTAAACTACTTATTGAAGATAAACTGGGGGGAAAGATAGAAGTTAAAAATATAAATGAGGGCGTAGAGTTTAATATCTTTATAAAAGAATAAGATATTTAAAAACTATTAGAGTTACTAGAAGCTAGTACTTATTATATCCTTTACTCATTTGTCGAGAGTGTAAAATAAACTGTGTAAACCTTAAAAAGTAGATTCATTTGATAAACTAATCAAGTGAATTATTTTAAGGATTTACATATGAGGCTTAATGAAAAATTCTATCTCATAGAATACAATAACTACAAAACACCTAGTTTACAGCTTCTAGCATAACCTATAAATAGTCTCATATAGTTAATTATGGATATTTATTGCTCATTATTGGAACAATTTATATTCATCTATTAATATAGATACTATTGACGTAATAAATGCATGGGTTAGATAAATATGTTATTTTTTTACATCAAAAACA
>NZ_JBLHOE010000090.1:0-10472 GCF_047622445.1 Sulfurimonas sp. | reverse complement strand
TTAGTCGATTATTATCTTGTGAATTATAAGAAAAAGTAGAAAAGTAAGCACCCGTTTTTTTCATTAAGTCACTTTTTCTCTGTATCCTTACTCCTTTGAGTTAGGAGCGATGATATGTCTATTAGTCATAAAATCAGCTATTCTGTATTAAAGCAGCTATTGTATATTATTACAACTAAGGATAAGCAGATGCCAACAAGACTTAGAGTTTGTTTAGCAGGTTATCATCATGTCATTAATTAGTAAGATTATTAAAGATGGATCTTCAACCCCCTCGGGTGTAGTTCAAGACAATGTCAAAGTAAGAATAGGATATAATCCACCTTATGAAAGAACCATTTAAGTGGGATGATTATTCCGACCAACCAGCATTACTTCAAGATAAAAAATATAAAAAGTCCATGCGTAAAAAAGAGCGCTATTCGCTTATAAAAACTTTTTTTACTGCTTTGTTTATACTACCAGTTACGCTTGTAGCAATGCCTTTTATCAAAAGGAAACAGATTGATTCTTCTGAGTTTTTTTGTATGGGAGTTGATTTTCAACGAGAGTCGGATTTAACTTTAAAAATTATACATGATTTTAAGATTAAACGCATACTTGTACGAATAAAACTTTGGGAAATGGATTCACTGGATGAGTTAAAAGACTTTCTTCTAAAGTGTCCCGATAAAAAAGTTACCTTGAAGATTATGCAAGATAGAGAACATGTAGAAGATTTAGAACTTTTAGAAAATGATTTAAGAACTATCTTTTCAAGTCTTGATGGGCTTATAGATATATATGAAATTGGTTCGACTATAAACAGAAGTAAATGGGGATTTTTTAGCGTCAATGAATACTCTAACTTTTATCAAAGGGCATATGATTTAAAGATGTCGGAATTCCCAAACATAACCCTCATTGGAAGTGGTGTAATAGACTTTGAGTATCACTTCACCGCTCACACTCTCTTTAACTTTTTTAAATACAAATACGATGGAGTAGCATCTCTACTCTATGTAGATAGACGTGGAGCACCAGAAAACATGCAAATGGGATTTTCCCTATCTGATAAGATTGCATACTTAAGCACTATGGTTTGGATGAGTAAAAAATCTAAACATGCTTTACACATTACAGAAACTAACTGGCCATTGTCTGGTACTGCGCCTTACGCACCAACTAGTGAGCATGAATGCATAGACGAAGAGAGCTATGCTGACTTTATGCTCCGTTACCATATGCTTGCCTTTGCTTCACAACAAGTTGACTCACTCTCTTGGCATCAACTCATTGCTAAAGGTTATGGGCTTATAGATAACATTGAGGGTATGAGATATAGACCTGCTTTTACTACATACAAGTATATGGTTCAGACGCTTCAACATGCACAATTTTTACGTCTAGATATCACAAGAGATTACTACATTTTACAGTGTTTAATAGACGGTCAACTTTTACAAATACACTGGACTTTAAAACCTACAACACTTAAAAATGAAGATTTTTTTACCGTTTACTCTCGTAATGGTGAACTAATTACAGATGAGACCTTAAACATAGGTTCTTCACCACTTTATATATTTATAACGAATGCTACTCCAAAAAAAGTGAACTGCTTATGAGAATACTAGTAATATTACCAAACTGGCTAGGAGATGCTATTATGGCAACTCCCGCAATAGAGCTTTTAGCTTCTTACCACCCAAATGCAAAATTTACATTTGTTGGAAGTTATGTTTCCATAGAAGCAATTAAATACCATCCATTATGTGAGAGAGCTATAGTAGACGAAACGAAAAAAGCACCTAGTAGATTTATCGCTACGTATAAACTGGCCAAAGATCTTGGCGAATTTCATTTAGCTGTTACGTTTAGAAATCAATTTTACTCATCATTACTACTAAGATTTACAAATACCGTAATATGCTTAGCAAAACAGTCTTGGCATTCTATGTTTTTACTCTCGCACACTCCTAGCATCAAAGCGAACAAACATTTAGCATTACAGTATGCTGAGCTTGCAATGATTAATGTAGATCAATACAGTGATGACATAGGGGCTTTAAAACTTTATATAGAGCCGAAGATACATGACAAGCCAACATTGGGCATCAATGCAGGTGCTACGTATGGAAGTGCTAAAAGATGGTACCCCGAGAGATTTGCCCAAGTTGGGGCAGAATTTGCTCACAGCTTTGACATCATAATTTTTGGTGGACCCGGTGAAGTGGAAATGGCTCAAGAGATTGAAGATAATCTCTTGTCTTTAAATATACATAACTTCACCAATCTCGCTGGAAAGACAAATATACAAGAGTTATGTGCAAATATTGGAGGCTGTTCTTTGTTTATCACAAATGACAGTGGACCTATGCATGTTGCTGCTGCATATCAAGTTCCGAGTGTTGCTATTTTTGGACCTACAAAGCATAAAGAAACATCACAATGGATGAATGAGAAAAATAAGATTGTGAGAGAAGATATGGAATGTGCACCGTGTATGAAAAGAGAATGTCCCTTAAAACATCATGAGTGTATGACAAAGATTACAGCTCCAAAAGTTATAGAAGCTGTAAAAGAGTTAGGCTTTTAGAATTCGAATTTAAATCCTGCATAAAATGAACTGTTATAGTTGATATCTTGTGCTACAGGTTTTTCATAATTCGTGTCAATAGATCTGTATCCCACAGTAATTAAAGCATTCTCAATAACTTCTATATCAAAATGAACTCTGTATTCAAGAAAACTTTTTGCATCACTCATGCACAAAACACTTGGAGCATAATAAAAAGAACCACCAACGTACATAGGTAATTCAGTATTTAATGAATATCTTGCTTCACCACCTAAGGGAATAGAAGCAAAGTTCTTTGTAGCATTAAGCTTCATACCCAAACCAATTTCAAGATTAGAACTGAAGTCTCGTTTCATTAAAAAACTAACTTCAATATAATCGTCCATATTTGAACTGCTATTTATGTCTCCATTTGTATAGTCAGCGTGAAGAAATTTCACACCAAGGAAAACTGTATCTGGCTCTACCGTGTCATTCATTTGGCTCATATCTATAGAAGCAGCAAGTTCTAGATCTTTGTCGTTTATATTTATCTCTACGCTATTTAAAGCGAAAGCTGAAGCAAAACTAGCTGCGAGTAATGTTAGTGTTTTTAGCATTGGGAACCTTGTATTTTTTGAATTGTTTTTGTTGTACTTTTGCCATCGACAAAATCAACAAGTTTTAATTCAGAAGCAAATTCAGTTCCAACGACATCCTTCCCTTTATAATCTCCACCTTTAACAAGTACATCAGGTTGTATCATTTTAATCAAGTCATGAGGAGTATCTTCAGTAAAAGGTACTACAAAATCAACAGCTTCTAAAGCTGCCAATATATAGGCTCTATCTTCCGCAGGATTAACAGGACGAGTTGGACCTTTTAAACGAGAAACGGATGCATCAGAGTTTAGACCAACAACTAAAATATCTCCAAAACTTTTTGCAACTTGAAGATATTTCACATGTCCAACATGGAGTATGTCAAAACATCCATTTGTAAAAACAATTTTTTTACCATTTCCTGAACATCTTCTTACAATTTTATTTATTTCGTCAAAACTTTTTATATGTGCATCGGATGTACTTTTATGCAAACTTGCTTCATACTCTTCTATCTCGTCTATACTTACAGTTGCCGAACCAATTTTACCAACAACAACGCCTGCGGCAAGGTTTGCAAACCTTGCTGTTTCTTCTATATCTTTACCAAGACTCAAAGCAAATGCTATAGAAGCTATTACCGTGTCCCCAGCTCCAGTTACATCAAAAACTTCTTTTGCAACTGTTGGGAAAACTTTTACTTCACCGTCATATGTAGCTATTCCATCTTCAGACAAAGTAATTAAAGAGATGTTTAAATCGCACTCTTTTTTTAATTTCAAAAGAGCATCTTCAAGAGTTTTATCATCTTGTATTTCTATACCTGTAGCAAGAATTGCCTCTTTTTTATTTGGTGTTAAAAGGTAAGCACCGTTATACTTAGAAAAGTCACTCCCTTTTGGGTCTACTAAAACTTTAACATTATTCTCTTTTGCTAAACCTATAATACCTTGACATAAAGCTGTGCGTAAAACACCTTTACCGTAATCAGATAAAATTATCACATCATAGGTTCGAATATCATCAACTAAATTATCAAGTATTTTATTTACAGAAGAATCTTCTATATTTTCTTTACTCTCTTTGTCATAACGTATTACTTGTTGGGAAGAAGCTATAACTCTGCTTTTTTTTGATGTTTTTCTACCCTTTTGTGTAATGATATTCTTACAATCTACATTAATTTCTTCAAGCATAGCTTTTAATTCTTCACCAATAGTGTCATTACCAATGACACTGCTTACACTTACATTCGCACCAAGAGCTACAAGATTATTTATCACATTTCCTGCACCACCAAGAACTGTAGTTTCTTTGTTTATATCTACAACCTGAACTGGTGCTTCTGGTGAAATCCTCTCACATGAACCCCAGAGATAATGATCTATCATTAAATCACCAATAACTAATATATTTGAGTTCACATTTTTAAAACTTTTCATTATTTCACTTCTTCTTTAAAGAGTCTTTTAATTTCACTAACATACGCTTTAATCCCATCTTCCATTTCAAAATTTGGCTCATACCCTAGCGCTTGCTTTGTAGATTCTATATCAGCTTCTGTATGAAACTGGTAAGAACCAATAAATGGGTTTGGAATATATTCGCACGTAAGATTAGTTCCAAGTTCACTTTGTAAAATATCTACGATATCTTGAAAACTTCTTGCCTTACCCGTTCCAACATTATATATACCACTTTCTTGTGGTTGCATAGCTTTAATATTTGCTTGAACGATATCCTCTATATAAATGAAATCACGAAGAATTTTATCGCTAGATTCAAAAAGACGAGGATTTTTTCCAGCTAATAGTTGATGACCAAATTGTAATACCATTGATGCCGTAGTATTTTTAAAGTATTCACCAGGGCCATACACGTTAAAATATCTAAGTCCTACTATGGAGATGTCATTATCTAACATATACTCACGACTTAAATGGTCCATACTAAGTTTAGAAAATCCATAAACGTTTTGAGGAGATTCACGTCCAACTCTTTGAGGGGACTCAGCGTTACCATATGTAGCAGCAGAAGAAGCATAAATCATATTTGCACTATGCTTTATCGCTAAATCTAGTAGATCTTTATATGCATTAACATTTGTTTTAATCATTAAGTCTTGTTCTTGTACTGTCGTATCTGAGATTGCTGCTTCGTGAAATATGTAATCAAATTTATAATTTACTTCTAGGTTAAGAAGTATATCTTTATCATTTATATCTCCAGAAATCATTTCCCCTTCAAAGCCCAAAAGGTTCTTAAAATGCCCAAAACTCTTGAGGTTTCCATTTGAAAATGTTTCACCACTTCTAAAAGAATCCAATATAACAACTTTTGCATCTGGATGATTATGCTGAAAATAAAAAGCTAAATTAGAGCCAATAAACCCAGCTCCACCAGTTATTAAAATTGTTTTATTACTTAAATCATCGTCAATATATCTCATTAATTTATCCATATTTTTTGAATTTACTTATATGGTACACTATAATTCATTAACAAGCATTTAAGACTCAATCTACTATAATTAAAGCGAAAATTAATCCTAAGGAAATATATATGAAAAAAATCGTAATCGCATCAATCGCAACACTAGCACTAGCTACAGCTTCAATCGCAGCAGTAAATGGAAAAGCTTGTACTTCTTGTCACGGTGCAGACTGGTCTAAAAAAGCTCTTGGTAAATCTAAAAATGTTTCTGCAATGACTCACGCTGAAATTGCAACTTCACTTAAAGGTTACAAAGCTGGAACTTACGGTGGTCCAATGAAAGGTCTTATGAAAGGTCAAGTAGCTAAATATTCTGATGCAGATTTAGATGCGTTCGCTCAAACTATCGGTAAATAATATCACTATTTTATAGACCTATTATTCAGGTCTATAATTCTTTTTATACTCTTCTTTTTTTCTTTCTAAAGTAACAGCATCATTTAACTCATCTTCTCCATCATACTTCGTTGCATTTAAAAATTTATCTTCATCGTCAAACTGACCACTTCTCACAGCCCATAAAAATCCAAAAAGTGCTATAGAACCTAAGAAAATCGAAACACCCATCATCATAATTATTATTCCACTATCCATCTTTATCCCCTCATCCATTTATATCTGATTCTCATTGAGTTACCAACTACAAGTAAAGAACTTATGCTCATCGAAATAGCTGCAACTAGCGGTATTACATATCCTGCCATTGCAAGAGGAATCGTAATCGCATTATAAAGTAACGATATCCCAAGATTTTGTTTTATCAGTCCGTATGTAGTACGAGATATTTTAAAAGCATCTTCAAGAGATTGAAGAGAATCATTAAGTAAAACAACATCACTAACATCAACTGCGATATCACTACCACTGCCCATAACAATCCCAAGATCAGCATTAGCAAGTGCTAAGATGTCATTCACTCCATCGCCAACCATTACCACTATTTTATTTTCTTGATGTAATTTTTCTATAAATTTAGATTTATCTTCTGGTGTTTGCTCACTTAAACACTTAGTAATTCCAACTTCTAAGGCAATTTTACTTGCAATATTTTCATGATCACCAGTAAGCATAATTACATCAATACCTTTATCATGAAAGTTATCTACTACTGTTTTAGCATTCTCTTTAATAGTATCCCTTAATTCATATATAGCAAGTACTTCACCATCGATTGCAAAATAAAATAAAGTATTCTCACTCGTATAATCACTCTCTAATCCATTAGCCGCCATAAGTTTCACATTCCCACCTAAGAGAATACGCTCATTATATTTAGCTGTAATTCCACTTGCGGGAACTTGTGTGTAGTTGTCTAAAATATATTCATCTATTGTATCATTCTTAAGATATTGAGTTATCCCTTTTGCTACTGGATGGTTAGAGCGCTTAACCAAAGAATATAAAATTGCTTTATCGAATTCTTTGTATATCTTGAAATCTATAACTTCTGGCTTACCCACAGTTATAGTACCCGTCTTATCCAAAACTATAGTATCAACTTTTGCCATCGTTTCAAGTTGTGCAGCTTCTTTAAATAGTATACCTCGCTTGGCACCTAAACTAAGTCCTACTAGAGTTGCAACAGGCGTAGCTAAAGCTAAAGCACACGGACAGGCAATAACAATCACAGATATCCCTACCATGAATGCTACATCAAAACTATGAGGCCATAACCACCAAACAATAAATGTCACTAAAGATAAACCTAAAATGATAGAAGAAAAATATTCTGAGAGTTTATTTGCCAGTTGCTCAATACGAGGTTTTTTATTTATTGCAGATTCTAAAAGTGATACAAGACTAGAGAGCGTAGAGTGTTCAAAATCTTTTGTAGCTTGAAAATGTATATCTGCATCTATACTGACAGTTCCACTCACTACTTTATCACCAAAAGATTTATAAATAGGCTCACTCTCTCCAGTTAAATTTGACTCATCAAAAGAGCCTTCCCCTTCAATTATTTCGCCATCAAGTAAAACTTTTTCTCCAGAAGACACCACAACAATATCTCCAATCGTAACATCCCCTAATTTGCAAGCAACAATTTTTCCCTCATGTACAATGTTTACTTCACTAGGAATCTGCTTCCCAATGAGGTCTAATGTATCCGCAGCACTTTTTTTACTAAGAACTTCTAAGAACTTTCCAACCAACACAAAAGTAATAATCATAGCAACAGAATCAAAATATGCTTCACCGAGTTCAAATATAGTTATGTAAATTGAATATACATAGGTTAAAGATGCACCAGTTGCAACTAAAATATCCATATTTACAACTTTGTTTTTTGCTCCATAGTATGCACCACGGAAAAATATCCATCCACTATATAAAAGAACAGGTGTAGATAAAATACCCTCAGCAATATTAAAAATACTTTTCATTTCTTGTGTTATACCGGTGAAGTAACCAGAATACTGTGCAACTGCTATCATCATAATATTCATAGAAAAGAAAACTGCAACAATTATACGCTGATAGTATTCTCTTCTTTGAGCATTTGCATGAACTTCTTGCAGAGATGTGTCATAGGGGAAAGCATTGTAACCAATAGCTCGAATCATATTTATAATATCAGATAATTTTAAAAGTTCTTCAGTCCATACTATAGTAGCTTTATTACTTGTAAAATTTATATTTGCTTCGATTACTCCATCCATTTTATGTAATGCTTTTTCATTTAACCATACACAAGCAGAACAATGAATACCTTCAATTATTAAAGAGACTTGATTAAATCCATCTTTATTAACTTTAACAAATTTTTCATAAAAAGCTCTTGCATCAAAGTTTGAAGAATCTTCATATTGATTAGTTGGAGGGGTAAGTGTAATGTTTCCTGCTTTTTTGTAAAAGCTCTCAAGTCCTTCATCATTCAAAAGATGGTATATTCCCTGACATCCTTTACAGCAAAAGTATAAAGTAGTTTCTTGTTCCTCTTCTTTTATTAAAACAGATTCATTAAATTCTAAATGACAGTGAGTACACGCAATTAGCTTAGACAAGTTCAAACTTTCCTTTTTGTCTATTTTTTTCTATTTTATCCCAAGATTCTACATTTCCATTCATACAAATATAGACTCCGTATTTTTCTAAAGACTTTAAAAAACCTATAGCAACTCCAAGATTAAGAGTTGATTCAATAGTATCTATCTCAAATGGCTTCATTGAACCGGTAAATACAATCTTTTTATTTGTAAAAATTGTAGATAAGAACTCTGCGCTCTCATGCATTGTGTCTGTTCCGTGAACAATTAAAAAAGTATCTTCAACCGATTCCATAATAATACTTGTCAACATTTTTCTATCGTTAGTATCTATATCTAAGCTATCTTTATAAATCACACCTGCTACACTGTATTGAGATGTAAAACTCTCAAGTATTTTTTCAATAGCATAATTATCATATGGAACTTCTAATTCACCATTAATTTTATTATACCTCTTATTAAAAGTTCCACCAGTATTTAAAATTAGCATTATTTACTTCCATATATCATTTAAATTCGAAACGATTTTAGTAGCCTTAGATTCTGAAATACTATTATCTTCACTAAATAAATACGTTTCATAAATTCCAGCATTTAAACCAGCTTCGATATCACGTTCTTTATCACCAATAATGATAGAGTTTGCGTAATCAACATCAAATTCTTCTTCTAATCTTAAAAGCATTCCTGGATGAGGCTTACGACATTCACATATACCAGAAATAGATGGGTGGTGTGGACAATGATAAACCTTACTTATTGTAACCCCATTATTAGAAAATTCATTTATCATCCACTTAGTAAGTATTAAGAAATCTTCCTCTGTGTAAAACTCTCTAGCTATTCCAGATTGATTTGTAACAACAGCTATTATGTACCCATAAGATTCATAATATTTACATAAGTCAAGAATTCCATCAATAAATTCGAAATCTTCTACTTTATAAAGATAGTCTTTTTCAACATTAATAACACCATCTCTATCTAAAAAAAGAACCTTTTGCATATATTAGTTACTAACACCATCAGCAAAAATTTCTTTTTCAATTATATCACAGAGAATATGACCAATTAAAATATGCGATTCTTGAATGCGTGGAGTAGAATTTGATGGAACTATAAGCGCGATATCAGCTTGTTTAGCCATTTTTCCACCATCACGTCCAACTAAAGCAACAGTCAAAATATTTTTTGTTTTTGCAGACTCAAAAGCCTTAACAATGTTTACAGAGTTACCAGATGTAGAGATACCTATAAATATATCACCACCTTGTCCCATACCCTCAAGTTGACGAGAAAAAACTTGATCATAACCATAATCATTACCAATTGCAGTAAGTGCAGATGTATCTGTAGTTAATGCAAGCGAAGGCAAAGAAGGTCTGTCAAATCCATAACGGCCAACCATCTCAGCAGCAATATGTTGTGCATCAGCTGCACTTCCACCATTACCTGCTAATATCGTTTTTTTATCAGTACGATATAAAGCTACACATTTCTTTGCAACTTCTTCTATTTTATTTAAAAGTTCTTCATTATTGTATATATCTTGTTTTGTTTCATACGATTTTTTTATCTGATCTTTAATATATTCTTTCATAATAATTCCTAAAAAATTGATATGAAAGGATAACATATAAAGTGTTTCAAGTGTGTTAATATGTAAAAAAAGTTAAGTCAATTAATAGTTTTTATTAGAGTAAAATTAATGAATAAAAAGTAAGGTAAGGTAAAAAGACTTAAACTAGGCAACGACCTACATTCCCACAAATGAAATCTGCAGTATTATCAGCGATGAGAGGCTTAGCTTCTGGGTTCGGAATGGAGCCAGGCGTTTCCCTCTCTCTA
>NZ_JBLHOE010000089.1:0-11009 GCF_047622445.1 Sulfurimonas sp. | reverse complement strand
GGGGAACATTTGATATATTTGTGATAATGAGTATATTTGATAGTATTGAATATCCATTCATATTTAACACTCTTTGTTCTTAATTTAATCATATATATAAATAGTATTTATATCTTTTTATTCCAATTAATAGTAAGATTACTAGTTGTATTTGTAAGGGTATATTGAAATAAGTAAGAAGCGATGGGTTATATAAAAATAGTTTATATAACTATTTTTATATAAAAAAAATTTCTTCAGTAAAAACTAGAAGTTTGAAAATTATTTATCTAAACGAACTCTTACAGATTGCTCATGAGCAGTTAAACCTTCGGTATTTGCAATTAAAGCACAAGCTTCACCAATTTCATTTATACCTTTTTTAGAAAAAGAGATAATAGAAGTTTTCTTCATAAAGTTCTCAACGCCTAGAGGCGAGTAAAACTTTGCAGTCCCGCCGGTAGGAAGTGTATGATTTGGTCCAGCTACATAATCACCTATCGCCTCAGGAGAATTATGACCTAAGAAAATTGCTCCAGCATGTTTGATAAGAGGAAGTAACTCAAATGGTGAAACAGTTGCAACTTCTAAGTGCTCAGGTGCGATTTGGTCCATTAAGTGAATCGCTTCTTCCATAGTCTTAGTAACAATAATCGCTCCACGTTCTTCAATAGATTTTCGAGCAATCACTTCACGAGAAAGTTCTGGCAACCATTTTTCAATCTCTATTTTTACTGCATCTGCTAATTCTTGAGATGGAGTAATTAAAATTGAACTTGCCATCTCATCATGTTCCGCTTGAGAAAGTAAATCAATCGCTAAATGATTTGCATTTGCTGAATCATCTGCTAAAATTCCTATTTCACTTGGTCCTGCAATCATATCAATGTTTACTTCACCATATACCATCTTTTTCGCAGTTGCAACAAAAATATTTCCTGGTCCTGTAATAACATCAACCTTTGGGATAGTCTCTGTTCCGTATGCCATAGCAGCAATTGCAGATGCCCCGCCAACTTTGTAAAGATTTTCAACTCCACACAAATGACATGCAGCAAGAAGAAGATCATTTATCTCATTTTCAGGTGTCGGAGTACATACAACAATATTTTCAACTCCCGCAACTTGAGCAGGAATCACGTTCATAAGAAGTGAAGATGGATATGCTGCTTTTCCACCAGGAATGTAAAGTCCGGCACTATCCACTGGCGTAACACGTTGTCCGAGTATCGTTCCATTTGGCTCATCATCAAACCATGATTTTGGCTTTTGTTTTTCATGGTAAACTCTGATTCTATCGTGTGCTAGATGAAGTGCTGATTTTAAATCATTATCAAGATTGTTATACGCTTCTTCCATATACTTAGTATCAACTTTTAAATCCGCGTCACTCTCTGGTGTCCACTTGTCAAACTTTGCAATATGTTGTTTTAAAGCACTGTTTTTATCAGTCTTAATCTCATTAATAATATTTCCAACTATAGAGCTTACATGTTCCATATCCATTTTCCCACGACCAAGAATTTCTTCAAATTCAGTTATAAAAGTGGTAGAGTTTGTTGTAGTAAATATCATAAATTTTCCTGTTTAGTGTAATTATTGAAATTATATCTAAATTGTAGTATCATAAGTCATTCGTATAAGGGAACATAATGACATCAAACAAGAATTTGCTCTTCGCCTTTCTTTCTATCATACTATTTTCAACTATACTTGGATTAACTGCTATTTACAAGATGCTAGGGCTAAGTGAAATAACCGAAAATATGTACAAACACCCTTTCACAGTGAGTTATGCTATACAAAATGTTGAGACTCAATCCGTACACATCCAACATAAAATGGAAATGGTGATGACTACAAATAATATAAAAAGTATGCATAGACTCCATACAGAAATTGCCAAACATCATCAAAATATTGTAGATGCATATAAACTAATTTATCTAAGATATCTAGGCGATATTCAGGACATCGACAAGAGTTACAATGCATTCATAAAATGGGAAGCTTTTCGAGACTCAGTAATTGATATGCGCATAGATAAAAAAGATACCAAAGCGCTTCATCATAAAGAACAAGAGGCTACTTATGTCGAAGTACTTAATTCCTTAGTATTTACTCTCAAAAATTTTGCATATAATAAGGCGATTTCATATAATGAGAATGCTAAAAGCTCAAAAATAGAAGCAATTATTATAATTTCTATAATACTATCTATCATCCTTGTTCTATCCATTTCTATCACAATTTATGTTCTACGTAACTTAGCTAAATCAACTGAAAATATTAATAGACATTTCCATCTTATAGAACAAAATGTAAACATTGCAAAACTCGATACACAAATGCAATTACTAAACGTAACCGAGTCTCTAGCAAGACTATTTAATCTCGAGAAAAGTGATGTAATCAATTGTTCAACTAATTTACTCTTTGGAAATAAGGAAGAACAAATTCTAGAGATTAAAAAAATTATTAAGTCAGGAAAATCATGGAATGGCGAAATCTATATAGAGAATGTAGCTTGGATACGTGCAGAAATACAATGTATCTTAGATTCCCAATATAAGATATCAGGGTATGATATGATTGTCTATGATATAACAAGTAACAAACAACTGGAAGAAGTTTCTATGACTGATGGAATGACCGGTTTGCTCAACAGAAGAGAATTTGATAAAAACTTTACCCAAAGGTTAAGTCTTGCAAAAAGAGAAAATAAAATTTTAGTCTTTATGATGCTAGATATTGATCACTTTAAACCATTTAATGACAACTATGGACATCAACAAGGAGATGTTGCTTTAAAAAGTGTATCAAACACACTCAAAGAAACATTTAACAGACCGGATGATGCTGTGTACAGACTTGGTGGTGAAGAATTTGGTGTACTCTTTAATGCTAAGGATGAATCAGGAGTAGAAAGTATTTCTCAAAAAGTTTTAGACAATATAGAAGCACTTGCAATTAAACATGAACATAGTAGCGTATGTGACCATCTTACTATCTCTATCGGTGTTGGGATTATTCATAGTTCTAATACACAAAGTCCAGATTCACTTTATGTAGAAGTAGATAGTGCCCTTTACGAAGCAAAGGACAGTGGAAGAAACCGTTACGAAATTCTAACTATTTAGTCTGACTTTTGTCAAAATCCTTCTTTACAATATCAAGAGCTTTTAAAAAGCTCTCAGCATCCACTCCACCTACTAATGGTTCATATCTTGGTTCACCATTTGATTTTAAAAACCATAAACTTGGGGTATATGGTGCATGAAGTACTCTTGGAACGTGATCACCTTTATCAACATAAGCAATTACAGATACAAAATGTTTATCTAACATCTTCACTACTCTCTCATCTTTAAAAGTTGTATTTTTCAATCTTATACATGGAGGACATGTAGTTTTAGACATTATGAAAAACATTGGTTTATTTTCAGCCATTGCTCTTTTAACACCACTTTCATAATCTTTTTCCCAACTAATCTCAGCTCCAAATAATGATGAAGCTACAAGTACTAAAGATATTATTATATTTTTAAACATGTTTTTTTACCTTTTTTAAAATTTCTTTTGTACATTCTTCTGCACTCTTGTCTGTTACATCTACTACAATATCTGCAAGCTTTAAATACTCTGGTCGTCTTTCTTTATAGAGTTTTTTTGCTGCTTTTAAATCACTTAGAAGTGGTCTTTTTTTCAATTTTGCTTTTGCATTTGGATGATCTTGAATTCTTTTAAGAATATTTTCAAATGGAGAATCAAGAAGCACTATTGTACCAATCTTTTTTAAATTCTCAACCTTGTAAAACCCACCACCGGTTGATATCAGTGTATTTTCAACGCTTTTTTCTAACCATAAAGAAACATCTTTTTCTAAAGAACGAAAGTATTCTTCTCCGTCTTCTTCAAAGACTTTTTTAATCTTTTTGTTTTCCATACTCTCAATAAGATCATCTGTATCTATAGCAATATACGAAGAATGTTTAACAATTTCTCTTGCTACACTTCCCTTTCCTACACCCATAAATCCGATTAAAATAATATTTGTTTTTTTCATTTTCTTCCTAGTTTGATGCTTGCATCATACTCATATCAAAATCTGGTTTTAAAAGCAGAGTTTTTCTATACAGTAATACTGGTGCAATTATATTGTATTCTAGGATAATCATACTTACTATAAAACTAAATGCTGCAATTTGCAATAGTTCTGGGACAAAATAAGAAACTATAAATCCAAGCAAAGCGAGTATAAACAAAATAAACTGTATTTTTGCGAGTTTCTTGTTTATCATCTCATTCATTGTTGGTATGCTCATATAGCCTTTAGCATTAAGGTGGAACCATACAAGAAATGGAATAATTTTATACATCATTCCACTCATAACAGAAAGTATATAGCCACCACCTATAAGGACAGCTACGAGAGTGATATATTCATGTTCTAGATACTCATCAGCTACCCAAAGAAATAAACCAAATGTAAAAAATATACTTGCACTTCCCCAGTACCATACAGTTACATCGCTAATAGGACGACGACGTTTTAAAAGCTTTATAGCTACAGTTGTTGCAAATGCCCAGAAGAACAATGCGACCCAAAACTTTGCTAGAAATGCATACTCTTCATAAAAAATATTTAAAAAAAGCCAGACAAATAAACCAATAGAAAGAATAGGAACAATACGTTTTAAACAAAAATCTTTAAAATGAGGGGCTACGTAAAACATTGGAAGTACCTGAAAGGCAACTCCTATTATTAAAATCCCTGCAAAACCAAATATAGCCCAAACACTATGCACATTTGAGACAATTGTATGTACAGAAGATATATCTTGCGTAATATACGAGAGTAAAAGATAAAGTCCCATTAAAACAGTACTAAAAGCAAAAAAGATACTTGCACTAATCCCCTTCACCGTTGCGTTAAAGTTTGTAACAGTTTTCAAAGAAAGTGATATAGCAGAGAGAATAAGTAAAAAGCCAAGACCTAGCCCTGCAAAAGCTATAATATTATATATTGTATTGCTTGTATAGATTCCAAGAAACATACATAGCGAACCAACGAGTAATAAAGCATGAGAGATACTAGCTACTTGCTTTACCTTAGGAATTCTAGCACCTGCTAAAACAGGAAGCATCTGCGATATAGCTCCAAGCATAATGAACCCAAGAAAACCTATAGTAATAACATGAGTAATAACTATAGAGTCTAAAGAGTATCTACTCATTAAAGTAGCAACATCACTAAAGAAAATTAAAACACCTGCTAAAATACCGAAAAGTGGTGCGCTAAGAAAAAAACGAAGAGGTACGGATATAGGTGGGGCTTGCTCTATTGAGAGTCCGTTAAGTTCCAAAAGAGATCCTAACTAGTCTACGACTATTGAATCCATCATATCTACTATACGATCAGACTCTGCATTTAAATGTTGCTGTGCCATTGTATATAGCATCTGTTCTTCTTTCATATTATGTTGTTGGAGTAAAATCATGAGTGTTTCACTAAAACCGAAAAATTTATCTTTATTCCCCGCTTCTAAAGCAGCTAACATATCTTTACTCAGTGCTCTCATTTGTGTATGTTCCATTCGCATCATCTGCGTTGGACCTTGCGTCATACCAGTTTTTGTCTCAAACTCTACAAACATAACTTTTTCTTCCATTTGGAAATGTCTTTCAGAAGCTTCTATGAAAGCTATACATAATGTTTTTGCATCATCAAGTGACTTTACAGCTGTCTCTTCCATCTGTGCAAAAAGCTCATCACATCTTCTATGATCACTTGTTAAGTATTCTTTTATAGTGCTCATAGTTATCCTATTTTTTTAAAGGTGAAAAAGGTACAAGTGCTGAACCCCATGTAAGTCCACCACCAAAAGCATCAAGAAGCATAAGTTCACCTGTCTTTAAGTTACCTTGTTCAAATACATCATTCATCGCCATTGGAATAGAAGCACCTGAAGTGTTTCCATACTTTTCAACTGTAAGAACAACTTGTTCTTCTCTCATTTTAAGTGCATCACCCACTGCTTTTATAATTCTATAGTTTGCTTGATGAGGGATGAAATGTTTTACTGAATCACTTTCTACATTGTTATCTTCTAAAATTTCTTTTACATCTTTAGTTAAGGTACGAACTGCAACTTTAAAAGTTTCGTTTCCTTTCATTTGCATAAAACATGCTCCAGCTTCAGCTTCTAAAGAATCATGAGGTGAGCCAGTTCCACCGTTGGGTGTCATAAGTAAATCTGCATATGTACCATCAGCGCCAGTATGAACATCGATAATAGCTTCATCTTTATTTTCCGTTGCAGAAATAACAGCAGCACCAGCGCCATCACCAAATAATATACATGTTCCACGGTCTGTATAATCAGTTATAGCTGAGAGTTTTTCAGATCCAATGATAAGAACATTCTTCTTCATGCCTGATTCTATAAATGCTTTAGCAATCCCTAAAATATATACAAAGCCGGTACATGCAGCTGAAATATCAAATGCCATAACAGGAGGAAGACCTAATTTTGTTGCAATGATTGTAGCCGTAGATGGCATACAAAAATAATCAGGTGAAATAGTAGCACATACAACCATGTCTATTTCAGATGCATCTATACCGCTACGTTCTATTGCTAGTTTCGCAGCCTCTACACCCATATCACTTGTAGTTTCATTCTCTGCTGCAATATGACGTTCTTTTATGCCTGTTCTTTTCGTGATCCACTCATCAGAGGTGTCAACCATTTTTGAAAGTTCTTCATTTGTTAAAATTTTATTTGGAACATAAGCACCAATCGAGCGAAACGCAGCATAAGCCATATAGAGATCCTTAGTTTATTTCGTTATATTTTTCCAGTTCTTCTAAAATATGATCATTAACATGATTGTCAACATAAGATATTGCTTGATAAATAGCATTTTCCATTGCTTTGGCGTTACTTTTACCATGACTCACTATGGCACAACCTTTTATACCAATAAGTGGTGCTCCACCAATTTCAGCATAATCAATCTGTTTTTTAAGAAGTTTAAAAACTTTTCTCATTAAAAGTGCACCAGTAATTGCAATAGGGGATTTTCGAATATAATCTTTGATGAGCCCACTAATAGTCGAAGCTACACCTTCACTCGTTTTAAGTACAAGGTTACCTATAAAGCCATCGCATGTAATTACATCACAAGAGCCATTAAAAATATCTCCACCTTCAACATTCCCTTTAAAACCTGGGTAACCTTGAAGAAGTTTATATGTAGCTTTTGTAACTTCGTTTCCCTTAGAATCTTCTTCACCATTAGCAAGAAGACCAATGGAAGGTTCTTTAATCCCCATTACATTTTGTGCATAACAGCCACCCATAATGGCAAACTGTACTAAATGCTCAGGTTTTGAATCGACATTTGCGCCAACATCTAAGAGAATTGATTTTCCCCCAGTTTTTGTAGGCATAAATGTTACAAGTGCCGGACGAGACACACCTTTTAGGCGACCAAGTCTTATCGTAGCAAGTGTCATTGTTGCACCACTATGTCCAGCGGATACAAGACCATCTGCTTCACCATTTTTTACAAGTTCAGTTGCAATATAAATAGTGCTTTCTTTTCTTTTGACTGCATCAGTTGCCGCATCACTCATGGAAATAACATCATCAGTTTCTACTATAGAAATCTTATCTCTATAACGTTTTGGTAACAGAGGTAAAATTTCTGATTTTTTTCCTACGAGAATAGGGATGAATTGTTTTTTCTTGAGAGCATTTACACAACCTTTAACAATTGGCTCAGGACCAAAGTCCCCGCCCATTGCATCAATAGCAATCTTTACCATTGACTATTTATACTCACCAGTAGTTGGGTTGATGTGGTGTGGTAATCTATAAGTTCCATCTGCATCTTTAACTGGTTTAGCTAAAGTAATTTTATAGTGAGTTCTTCTTTTCGCTGAACGTGAATGAGAGACTCGTCTCTTAGGTACTGCCATAATCTATATCCTTTATTTAAATTTTTATCTACAATTTTCGCAACTATGATAGTCGCTCTTAATAAGCTCAATCTCAGAGATTAAAAGCTCATCAAGATCTGCGGTAGAAGTAAATGATTCAACAACATCAATATCGATGTTCTCTCCATCATATAAACCATCTGAAATAAAAAATTTAACTTTTTCATCTACTTTCAGGTCAAAACTTTCACCGCATGTGCTACATTCAGCATCTACTAAGCCATTTAAATCTGCTTGAAGCAAGATTAATTTACCAGCATGATACTCTAAATAACCTTTAAAAGTTATTTCATTAGATTTTATTTGAAAATCTAATGGTGTTTTACCTACTTTTCGTAGAGTAACAATCATTACTTAAGAAATTTCTCTTTCTGAAAAGAAAAATGCAATTTCGATAGCTGCATTTTCAACAGAATCACTTCCGTGAACTGCATTTGCATCTATATTTTCAGCAAAATCAGCACGGATAGTTCCAGCTTCAGCTTCTTTAGGGTTTGTAGCACCCATTAAATCACGGTTAATCTGCATAGCATTTTCACCCTCAAGCACTGTAACAACAACTGGACCACTGATCATGAAATCAACTAGGTCATTGAAAAAAGGACGTTCTGCATGAACAGCATAAAATGCTTCAGCATCACCACGAGAAAGTTGCATTTTTCTTGTTGCAGCTAATTTAAGACCATTGCTCTCAAATCTGTCTAAAATTTTTCCGATAACACCTTTAGCTACTGCGTCTGGCTTAATTATTGATAGTGTTCTTTCCATCAAATCTCCTGTAATATAAAATTGGTTCGGAATTATATCGAAAATAATATTTATTTGTGTTTAAATTAAAAAGAAAATGCTTGAGAGCTTTTTGAAAGATTTATTTTTTGTAACTATCTAAAACTGTAGGGACCTAAAGTCCCGACCAGTAAAATGAGTAAAATCTCATTTTAGGAAAGATATAGAGGGTCTATTCTACAACAGACTCTAAATTATCTCTTTGATCTTGAGTTACATCATCACGGTGCTCAGGAGAGCCTCCAATTTGATCCCATGTAATACATCCTTCAGTTGGACATGCAGTAGCACAAGCTGGCTCGTCATGGTGACCAACACATTCTACACACTTATCAGAGTAAACGTAATAAATATCCTCATCTTCTGGATTATCATCCTCATCTACAATTGCTTCTACTGGACATTCGTCTATACAAGCACCACAGTTAATACATGTGTCGTTAATTATTACTGACATATTTTCTCCTAATGTAATTTGTAACCAAACTATACAGTTTAGATTTTTAAATGTAGCTAAAAGTATCCCCCTAAACCTGCAAATTAGGTAAACGTTACAAATCTAAATAGTTTTTAATTTCCTCTGCTCTATTTGTTAACTCCCAAGTAAAGCCGTCTTCTTCTCTACCAAAATGCCCATAGGCCGCAGTTCGTCTGTATATTGGACGTAATAAGTCTAAGGATTCTATAATCCCTTTAGGGGAAAGGTCAAATAGTTCCTTTACACAAGCTTCGATTTTTTCTTCGGATACCTTCCCTGTGAAATGAGTATCAACCATTATAGAAACAGGTTGCACTACACCGATAGCATATGCAACTTGAATTGTGACCTTATCACAAGCTCCAGCAGCCACAAGGTTTTTTGCAACATGACGAGCAGCATATGCAGCACTTCTATCTACTTTTGTAGGATCTTTTCCTGAAAATGCTCCACCACCATGAGGACAACTTCCACCATATGTATCTACTATAATCTTTCTACCAGTAAGTCCAGCATCACCTTGAGGTCCACCAATTACAAATTTTCCGGTTGGGTTTATATGGTATACAGTATCATCCGTAATCATATCTGCTGGGATTACTTCTTTAATAACTTCATTTATCATATCTTTACGGATTTGTTCTTGTGAAACATCTGGAGCATGTTGCGTAGATATAACCACAGTCTCAATAGATACTGGCTTATCTCCTCTATATTTTACACTCACTTGCGCTTTTCCATCAGGACGGATGTAAGGGACAATCCCCTCTTTTCTAACTTCAGCAAGTCTTCGTGTTAAACGATGTGCAAGATGAATTGGTAAAGGCATTAAAACATCAGTTTCACGACACGCGTATCCAAACATCATCCCCTGATCACCCGCACCTATTTCACCACTACTCTGATCAACACCTTGATTAATATCTGGAGATTGTTCACCTATTCCATTTAAAACTGCAGCCGCACGATAATCAAAACCATACGTTGCATCAGTGTAGCCTATCTCTTGAATTACTTTTCGCGCAATCTCTTGCATTGGGGCATACGCCGTTGTCTTCAATTCACCTGCAATTACACAAAAACCATTTGATACCACAGTTTCACACGCAACACGTGCCTGAGTATCATGTTCAATAATATAATCCAAAATTGCATCACTGATTTGATCTGCCATCTTATCAGGGTGCCCTTCTGTTACAGACTCGGAAGTAAATATATACTCTTTAGTCATCGATTTTCCTTATTGAAGTATAAAGTCTAGCTCTATAAATCGGGAGAATTATATCGTAAGTCTGTAGCAGTTCTATAAATACATAAATTTTAGAAATGTGGATATAGACAAATTAGATTTAATAGATATCGATATGAGTATAAAAAAACTTAAGAACTTAATAAAGATATGACTATTTCTAAAAGTACTGAATGGGGAACTACCTATGATGTTGAAGCTACTGAAAAGGTATTTGATGATGTCGTAAAAGAAGCATTAACTAAATTAGACTCTTCGATTAGAGCAAGCCTTAACTCACTTGCAAGCAAGTAAGCAATGCTATCTTGATTTCATTACGATAAAAACCTATTTAAAATTAGTACTAAAGATACTTCTCTTAATAAAACATGAGAGACTTAAGGTGCTATATAGTTATAGAGCGTTATTTGAATCGTCAGTTGAATCATGGTTTACATCATCGTTTGAATCATCGTTTGAATCATCATTTGCATCGTCAGTTGAATCATGGTTTGAATCATCATTTGCAT
>NZ_JBLHOE010000088.1:0-11021 GCF_047622445.1 Sulfurimonas sp. | reverse complement strand
TAGTAGGTTCCAAAAACCAATTGGTGAATAATACTTACCTAGTGTAAAAATGTAGTTATCATTAAAATTATAATCTAAAGACATTCTTTCTATGTGTAGTTGATTATTACTAGTTGTTGTACTTGTGTTATTGGTATACGTTTTATAGTAAAATTCTTTAAATTCAAGTTCAACAAGATAAGAAAACTTATTATATTCACCATAAGCAAGTAATGCAATATCATCTAGCCTATACCTTGTTGCATTATCTGATTTTGTATAATCAAAGGAAATATAACCACCTATATAAATAGGTAAATTATTTAATTTTACACCTTTTCCAAGTTCATACTCTTCCTCAGCTTGTAGCATTAAGAATAAAACGAAAACCATAAGTAAAGTACGCAAGTGACTTCCTTTATTAAAATATTTTATTAAGTGTACCAAATCATCTTTAAATAGAAAACAAAGTATAATCTTTTTCAGAAAATATGGAGATTGTATGATAAAGAGATTAAAAAAGTATTCAACTACAAATACATTAGTAATTTTAGGAATTATTTTAGGAGTATTCTTTGGTAGTTTTCTACCAGAACTTGCTCTACAACAAGAAGTTATAGGTCAAATATTTATAAGTTTTTTAAAAATGTTAGTAGTGCCACTTGTTTTTTCAAGTATTTTTATTTCCATCCTTGGACTTGGAAGTTTGGATGATTTGAAAACTATTGGACTTCGTACCATAGGATTATATCTTTTAACAACTGCTTTAGCTGTATCTGTAGCGATTGTAGCTATGAATCTTTTTCCTATTGGGGAAGTGGTTTCATCTGATGGTTTAGAGTATGCAAAAGCATCAGAAATCGCGGAGTTTTCACTCAGCGCTATGCTTCTTAGTTTTATACCAACAAATATTTTCGGTTCTCTTGCAGATGGAGCAATGATGCAAATCATTGTTTTCTCAATTTTGCTTAGTATCGCTTCACTTCACCTAGAACCTCATAGACAAGAAACTATGCTTGATTTTTTTACAGCTATAACAAATGCTATGCTTACAATGGCTGAGTGGATTATAAAACTTACTCCTATTGGTGTATTTAGCCTTATTTCTTATGTTATTGCAGATCAAGGTATTGATGTTATTCTCAATCTTTGGAAGTATGTGTTAATGGTTTTAGGGGTACTTATTTTCCATGCAGTTATAACACTGCCTGCGGTTTTATCATTATTTGGGCGAATAAACCCATATAAATATTTGAAGGTAATTCGTGAAGCTCCTATTATGGCATTCTCAACTGCTTCAAGCGCTGCTACTTTACCTGTTTCAATGCGTATAGTAGAAGAGGTTGGAGGAGTAGATTCTAAACATGCTTCTTTTGTTTTACCTCTGGGTGCAACAGTTTCTATGGATGGAACTGCTGCATATTTAACAGTTGCTGTTTTATACATCTCTCATTTAGCTGGAATGGATTTAAGTTTTATGGAACAAATTCTTCTTGGTATTACTGTTGTTGCTCTGAGTGTAGGTGTTGCCGCACTTCCAAGCGCATCACTTGTAATGATGGTAGTTATTTTAAATCAAGTCGGTTTACCTGTTGAATATATAGCCCTTATTGTAGCAGTTGATAGAATCCTAGATATGGCAAGAACCTCTTTAAATGTTACATCAGACCTTGTAGTGGTAAAGATAGTTGATCAAATGCAAAAAAGAAAAAACTAGCGTCTTAATAAGAAATTAAGTTGTAAAATACATTATATCTTATAAGTGTTTTTTCCTTGGGTCTCGGGTATTTACTGTATGCGTATTCTATTGTTACTTTTGTAATTTCGTCAAGTATAAAGAAACCGCTTTTATGTAAAAACTTAAAGTCACTCATATCTCCATTTGGGTGAAGGAAAAACTCAATTATATTTGTTTTATTAACATTTAAACCCTTTAAGTTACTCACGCTTGCTTGTCTTGTAAGTACTTGTTGTGTGATTCTTCTCATAATCTCTTGGTTGTTTAAAATATACTCTTGTTGTGCCTGAGATAGTTCACCGAATTTACTTCCGTAGAGCTCTTTTATATTTCTTCCAGCACTTGTTCCACGGGAACGATCTACTTTTATTTTTGGTGTTTCAAATTTAGCCTTATCTTCATAGAGCCAGTTCATTGGAGTTGTGAGCTTTTCTTTCTTTGGTTTTTGTTTTATACTTTCTTTTTTTTCTTTCATGAAGGGTATAAAAATCTCTTTTCCTATAACTTCTGCTTCTGCTTTTGGTTTTGTTCTTTTGACTGGTTTTGGATTTAGCTTAGGTGTTTTTGGTTTAATTTTTGGTTTATATTTTATAGGTGGTTTTTTTACAATCTCTTTGAGTTGAGAACCTTTTACCATAGATGGTGCCACTTCTGGTGGTTTTACAATTTTTTCTACTTTACCAATTGTTTCTAACTTTTTCTTCTTAACTTTAGGTGGTAGTTTTTTTGCAGGTTTGGGAAGCTCTTTAAGTGAGATTTTTATTTTTTTCTCTTCGCTCTGTATTGGCTTTTTAATCTCAGGCAAAATACTTCCAAGAACTAAAAAAATTAGCAGTACTAAAAGGTGTACAAGAAATGCAACAAAAAGGGCGAAGTTTGAACGGTTCATTAAATGATTATACAAAAAGAAGATTAATACTACTTAGCTATAATTACAAAACTAAAAATTTCTTTAGAAAAATATTATTTAAGGTATAGAATGAATACGCAAACCTCTCAGCAAGCATTCCAAGAAGCACAGAGCTTAATTCCCGGTGGAGTAAATTCTCCAGTTAGAGCATTTAAAAGTGTTGGGGGAACTCCAATCTTTATTAGAGAAGGAGAGGGTGGTTACCTTACCGATGTAGATGACAATAAGTATGTCGACTATGTTCAAAGTTGGGGACCACTTATTTTTGGTCATAGAGATGAGTCTATTGAATCTGCAGTTATAGAAGCCGTGAAGCATGGTCTTAGTTTTGGTGCACCAACACTCGCTGAAACTGAATTAGCAAAGCTTGTAGTAGGATTTTTTGATTCTATTGATAAAGTAAGATTTGTAAGTTCTGGTACAGAAGCTGTAATGAGTGCTATTCGTCTTGCACGTGGATTTACTGGACGTGATGATATTGTGAAGTTTACAGGTTGTTACCATGGTCATAGTGATGCTCTTTTAGTAGAAGCGGGCTCGGGAGCAGCGACTTTTGGAAACCCATCTTCCCCAGGTGTTCCAGCTGACTTCACCAAGCATACACTTTTAGCAGAGTATAATAATATCCAAAGTGTAAAAAAATGTTTTGCAGACTCTAGTGATATCGCTTGTGTAATCATTGAACCAATAGCTGGAAATATGGGTCTTGTTCCAGCAGATAAAGAGTTCTTACTTTCTCTTAAAAAATTGTGTTCAGATAATGGCGCACTTTTAATTTTTGATGAAGTAATGAGTGGTTTCCGTGCTAGTATAAATGGTGCAGAATCGATTACGGGCGTTACTCCAGATATTATAACTCTTGGAAAAGTGATTGGTGGTGGTATGCCAGTAGGTGCTTTTGGAGCACGTGCAGAGATTATGGCTCAACTTTCTCCTGATGGTCCTGTCTACCAAGCCGGAACCCTTAGTGGAAATCCAGTTGCTATGGCAGCAGGCTTTGCAGCACTTACTAAGATTAAAAAGAATTCAAGAGTTATGGCTGTCTTAGAAGAGCGTGGAACAAGATTAGTTAAGGGAATGCAAGAAGAAGCAAGTAAATGTGGAATCACAATGCAGATTGATGTAAGAGGAAGTATGTTTGGTTTTTTCTTTAATGAGAAGCCGGTGAAGAACTTTGCTGATGCAACTAACTCAGATGCAGCTCTTTTTGCTAAATTTCATTCTGCAATGCTAGATGCTGGTTTTTACTTTGCATGTTCATTATATGAGACAGGATTTATCTCAACTGCGACAACTGATGTAATGATAGACGATACAATAAAAGCATCAGCTAAAATATTTAAAGAAATTACAAATGGCTGATATAGAAGAAAAACAAGAGGAAAAACAACCTCGTATTAAGCCAATTATTGAAGCTGCGGACAACCTTTCTTTGGGAATATCGATGGTAGTGGCTGTAGTTATGGGTGTTGGTATTGGATACTTACTCAAAAGTATGACTGATCTTGCTTGGACATTTTGGATTGGTGTAGCTATAGGTATAGCTGCAGCAGTTTTAAATGTATTTAAAGCGTATCAAAAACAAAAAGAGATGTATGAAGAACTAGCAAAAGAACCTAGGTATGCAATTAAGAAACAACTTGATGATAATGAAGATGATGAGGATTATGGTGAAAAAAGCTATTAGAATTATTGTTGCAAGTGAAGTCATTATTACAACTACTTCACTTATTTCGTTTACGTTTTATATAAATTTACAAGTTGCATTTTTAAGTTCTTTGTTTGTAATCCTTGGCTCAAGTTATGCATATAGAAAAATGATAAACAACCAAATTGATAGTAAAAGTTACGAAGATAAAAGAGATATCTTAGATGATATTGAAGATCCTCATGGTTTGTATGATGATGAACCTATAAATAATGCTCCAGTGGAAGAACTTGATTTAAAACAGATTGTTAAAGAAGAAAAAGCAAAAATTAAAACCTTAAGTGTGGATAGTATGAAGCATGGTGTACGTGGTGCTTCTTCGTTACTACGCTTAGTGCCTTATTTATTTTTGGTCTTAGGTTTTATAGCTTTAGTAAACAATGAATTGCTAAACATAGCGATTTACTTGCCTTCACTTTTACTTGGAATAATTGTTGGTTCTATCACTTCAAAAGAGCTTTTTACGGAGGCTTAAGATAAAATCATAGGGATATTGATAGTTATTGCATCTTTAATCTCTATGATAAAATTACTACTTTCTGAAAAGACTTTAAAGTCATTTATTTTTGTTTGATTCTTGGCTTCTATTTCAATGGAAAATAAACTATATTTTTTATCTTCAAATTTAATATGTTCACCAACTCTAAAATAAATTTTAGTCTTAATGACTTTATTATCAGAAAAGCATTTATAGATTTTGTTAAGTAATTTAATAAAATCATTTGAGTTTATGAGTATCTCTGGAATAGTTGGGTCAAAATCTTTTATAAAGTCAATAGTTGAGTTAATAGAATTTGTAGATATACATAAGTCAACTAAGGTATAAATGTTGGTTAGCTCGCCAGTAGGCTTAGGTTTATTTACATTAAAAGAAGGCATTTGGTAAAGTTTGATACCAATCTCATCATCACTTTCATAGCCGACAGTTACACCGAAAAATTTATAGCGACCATAGTTTAATTCCAAGAAGGTTGTTTTAAATCCATAGTTGATCTTGGCATAAGAAGAAGCAAGCTCAAAAAGTTCTGTACTTTTTGCAGTACCAAGAAGAAATTGAGCTTCAGTGTTGAGTGAAATAATTTTTCCACTTGAGTTAAAAAGTATGAAAGGGTTGTAGTCATACTCTAACCACTGTTGTTCAAAATTCATATTTAAAGTTTACTCTTCTATATAGTTTTTAAGTTTACGCCCAACTTTAGGGTGTTTGAGCTTTTTGATTGCAGAAGATTCAATTTGGCGTACTCTTTCACGAGTAACACTTAATTCTTTTCCGATCTCTTCAAGTGTTCTATCAGATTCATCATCCATAATTCCAAAACGAAGCTTTATCACTGCTTTTTCTCTTTCGTTAAGTTGTTCTAGTACTGTTTCAATTTGAGCACGTAAATCATCTTTTAAAATTGCGTCAGATGGGCTAAGTGATGATTTATCTTCGATAAAGTCACCAAAACGGCCATCTTCTTCACTACCAATAGGAGCCTCAAGTGAAATAGGCTCTTTAGTGATTTTGATAACGTTTTTAACTTTCTCAACGGAAAGGCCAACTTCGAGTGCGATTGTATCAACATCTGGCTCTTTACCGTGCTCTTGAAGATGTTTACGCATAATCTTATTGATACGATTAATTGTTTCAATCATATGAATAGGGATACGGATAGTTCTTGCTTGATCGGCAATTGCACGAGAAATTGCTTGACGAATCCACCATGTAGCATATGTTGAGAATTTATACCCTTTTTGGTACTCAAATTTATCAACAGCTTTCATAAGACCGATATTTCCTTCTTGAATTAAGTCAAGGAAAGGAAGACCACGGTTTGTATAGCGCTTAGCAATAGAAACAACAAGTCTAAGATTTGACTTTGCCATTTTTGTTTTAGAGATTTCTGAGATATTTTTACCACGTTTAATCTGCTCTAAAATATCAGCTAATTTTTCTGGCTCCATATCGAAACTATTTTTAGAAGCCTCTTTTGTTTGCACAAGTTTTTTGATTTCCATATATGTAGAAACCATAGTTGCTTCTGGAACCATGTTCGCAATATCTTCTTTTCTAAGTTCTTGAATCTTCTCAACTAAAACTTTATGGTTTGCTTTAAGTGTAGCATTGAAAAGTGGTAGTTTGTACTCAAGACGTTTAAGTTCTTTATCGTAACCGTCATCACTCTTAAGTGCTGTTTCCATTGCTTTTACAAGTTCGTTGATTAGTTTTGAAGTTGGACCAAGGTCAAGAAGTTTTTCTTTTAAAACCATTTTTTTAAATGTTACGCCTAAAAAGTATTGGATAATCTCTTCAGTTAATGGGCCATCTATAGCTTCAGGTTCTTTTTCTGCAAGCTTGCACCACTCTTTTTTAGCTTTTTCTAATGCTTTAAAGCTAAATGTAACTTTTTCTACTCTGCTCTTATCATCATTTACTGACTTAGCAGTTTCTTTTACGGGTTTAGCAGTTTCTTTATCATCAGTCGTAGTATTGTCATCAGACTCTTCTTTTTCATCTTCAAAACTTTTAAACAACTCTTTAACACGTCTTTCACGGTTAATAAGAGGTTCTCTATAGTCTAAGATAAATTCTATTAAGTAAGGTACAGAACAAATAGCATCAATAATAATGCTTTCTCCACCTTCGATTTTTTTAGAGATTTCTATCTCTTCTTCTTTTGTTAAAAGAGGAATCTGTCCCATTTCTCGAAGGTACATACGAACTGGAGAGTCCGATCGTGACCATTCAAGAAGTTCATGCTCTTTTAAAATGTCAAACTTGTCAGACTCATTGTTTGCAAGCATTTTTCTTTGTGCATCTTTTCTAGCTTCTGATTCTTTGTCATTGAGTCTTTTTGCATTCTCTGAAGATGTATAAAGACATACTTTGTTTTTTGTAGCGAGTTTAAAAATATTTTTAGCTTGTGCAGCTGTCGGTTGTTTTTCAAAAAGTTCAATTAAAGATTCATAAGTAGAGCAGTCTTTTGACTTGTGATCTGTAAAAAACGAATCGATTGCTTTGTTGAGTTCTTTTGCTGTCATTGTAAAGGAATACCTCGTATTTATTTAAGAAGTGGATTATACCGAAATCATCTTAATAATAACTTTTCTTTATTCATAAATTCACATAAATTTTTTTATGGAACACAGCTTGCTAGATAAGTCTTAAATATATCGAATAAAGGGTTTTCTATGCAAACTGGATACTACAGCGCTGCAGCCGGAATGGTTGCTCAGTTTAATAGACTAGATACAATAGCCAATAATTTAGCTAACGTAAACACTACCGGTTTCAAAGAAGATAGTAATATTATCGGCGATTTCATGAGAGTCTTTAAAGAAGCGAGAGATGAACTTCCTCATGCAAATAATTCTGAGGGCGGAGCACAGTTTATTAATCGTGCTTTAGCTAAAGCTCCCCAGATTGTTGAAGGCTATACAGATCATTCAATTGGAACTATGCAAAAAACAAGTAATAAAATGGATTTTTCACTTTCAAAAGAAGGTTTATTTTTTGCAGTACAGACTCCTAATGGAGTTCGCTTCACCCGTGATGGTTCTTTTAGTATTAATGATGAAGGAACCCTCATTACTAAGCAAGGCTATGAAGTGCTTCCGGAAAACTATGAGAGTGCAGGGAGTACTATCTCTTTTAATACTGCTGATGCAATTATTGAAGTTGACAAGAATGGTCAAATTATGACAAACCTTCCAAACTCTGTAAAACTAGGGGCTACATCTAAGATGTTTATAGCACAGCCTGATAACACCAAGTTACTTGTAAAAGAGGGCGATAACCTTTTTAAGTATGAGGGAGTTGAACGTGTCAAAAATATCACAGACAGTGGAGCAGTGAATCAAGGCTTTTTAGAAAAAAGTAATGTTAACGCTGTGAAAATGATGACACAAATGATTGAAACCAATCGTTTAGTTGGAATGTATCAAAAAGTGATGAGTTCACAAATGGATGACATGAATAACGACGCAATTAATAAATTAGCTAAAAAAGCTTAATAGGAGAATACTAATATGATGCAATCACTTTATACTGCCTCAACAGGAATGTTGGGAATGCAGACACAAATCGATACAACAGCAAATAATATTGCCAATGTTAATACAATTGGTTTTAAGAAATCTCGTGCTGAATTTGCAGATCTTATGTACCATGTACAACAATATGCAGGAACATCAACAAGTGATACTACAAAAAGTCCTACAGGTATAGAAGTAGGGCTTGGTGTAAGACCAACTGCTATCAATAAGATTTTTTCTGAAGGTTCATTAAAGCAAACTGACAATCAACTCGACATGGCTATTACAGGGCAAGGTTTCTTTAAAATGGAACTTCCTGATGGTACTGAGGTTTATTCAAGGAATGGTGCATTCAAAATTGATGATAACGGTACAATGGTAAATAGTGATGGATATACTCTTGTTCCTCAGATAGTTATACCAACTGATGCGACAAATATTAGCATTGGTACAGATGGTATTGTAACTGTAGTACAACCAGGTTCAACGCAAGCTACGCAAATTGGTCAAATCAATACTACTAACTTTATCAATCCTGCAGGTTTACATTCACTTGGAGATAACCTTTATATAGAGACAGATAGTTCTGGTCAAGCAGTTGAAGGTGTTCCCGGTCTTGATGGTCTTGGAGTTTTGAGACAGGGGTTTGTTGAGCTTAGTAATGTTGAACTTGTTGTTGAATTAACAGATCTTATTACAGGTCAAAGAGCATACGATTCTAACTCAAAAGTGATTACAACATCTGATGAAATGCTTCAAACTACAAATAATCTAAAACGTTAATCTTCCCTAAAACAAGCTTGATACTAAAACATATCAAGCTTCTCTTATTCTGAAATTATATCAAACCAAGAAGCGCTACTAGAAGTACTGGTGGTGTAATTACTAGACCAACTTTCATGTACTCCATCCAAGTGATTTTCACACCCTTTTGCGCTAATACATGTAACCATAAAAGAGTTGCAAGTGAGCCAATAGGTGTCATTTTTGGACCAAGGTTACAACCAATGATATTTGCATATGCTAGTGATGCATTTCCAGCTTCTGCAATTGCAATGTCCATTATCATTACGGTTGGCATATTATTCATAACAGAGCTCAGTAGTGCAGCTAAAATACCGGTACCCATAACAGCGGCAGTATTTCCATAAGTTTGTAGTGAGGTAATAATTTCGGCTAAGTAGGTTGTAAGTCCTGCATTCTTTAATCCAAAAACTACTATATAAAGACCTATTGAGAACCATACTACTTGCCAAGGTGCAGTTTTGATTGTAGCCCAAGGTTTTATAGCCTTAAAATAATTTGCAATTGCTAAAAATATAAGTGCACCACCAAGAGCAAATACAGATACTGGAAGATTATAGTAATCACCCACAAAGTAACCTGCAAGAAGTAATCCTAAAAACCACCAGCTAAGTTTGAACATAGTCATATTCTTAATTACAGATTCTGGAGTAGCAAGGTTCTCTATATCTATATGTCTAGGAATTGATTTTCTAAAATATACCCATAGCACTATAATGGAAGCGATAATACTCAGCATATTTGGTAAAAACATATTTTTCATATATTCTAGGAATCCTATATCAAAATAACCTGCGGTAACAATGTTTGTAAGGTTTGATATTACTAAAGGGTTTGAAGCACTGTCTCCTATAAAACCACCAGCCATTAAAAAAGCAAATATTGCTACAGGGTTCATTTTTAAGTGTTTCATTTTTGCAAGAAGAATAGGGGTTAATATTAACGCAGCTCCATCATTAGCAAAGAAAGCGGCTACAACTGCTCCAAGAAGTAAGATATACACAAATAAAAGGTGACCATTTCCTTTACTAAGTCGTGCCATCTTAAGTGCAGCCCATTCAAAAAATCCAATTTCATCTAGAACCATCGAAAGTATAATAATCCCAATAAATGCGAGAGTAGCATCCCATACTATACTTGTAACGGTAATAACATCTTCGAAGTTTACCACTCCCAGAACTAGTGCAACTACCGCTCCGATAACTGCTGTTGTACCTATTTGAAGGCCTTTAGGTTGCCAAATAATAAATACTAAAGTGACTAAAAAAACTAAAATAGCTAATGTCATAAATAACTCCTATTTATATAATATAGTGGAACTATATCTAAATCACATCTAAATATCAATATATCTTGATATATTAAAATAAATAAGTTACAATATAGAAAATATAAATACAAAAGGTCCATAAATGAAAAGAGTACATATACATATATCCGTAGATGATTTAGAAAAAAATAAAATTTTTTATACTGCTGTATTTGGGCACGAACCAACGAAAGAAAAAGATGATTATATTCAGTGGTTACTAGATGATCCGGCTGTTAATTTTGCAATCTCTAGTGGACGTGAAAAGCATGGATTAAATCATTTAGGTATTCAGGTTGACTCTGAGGAAGCTGTTGTAGAAGTAGAAAAAAGACTTGAAGATGCAGGAATACTTGGTGAAAAACAAGATGAAGCAGCTTGTTGTTATGCAAAGTCTAAAAAGTATTGGGTACAAGATCCACAAGACATTATTTGGGAAAACTACCATACTATGGAAGAAATTGAGTTATTTGGTGGAGATGAATTTACTGGTGGAGTAGGTGCATGTGAGCCTAGTTTTACTAAAAATGGTAAATGGTCTACGGGTTGTTGTTAA
>NZ_JBLHOE010000087.1:0-11379 GCF_047622445.1 Sulfurimonas sp. | reverse complement strand
ATGATGATTGTTAATTGCCTCACAGACAAATAACAGCCTTGAATGAGTGTTAACAATGATACTTAAGTGAAAGGATTGAAGATGGAAGTAAAAAAGAAACTATTGGATTTAGTTCGAGATAAGATTAGGTTTAAACATTATAGTTATGCAACAGAGAGAACTTATGTGCACTGGATAAAGCATTATATTTTATTTCATCATAAAAAGTATCTTCGCTCAAAACTTGAAAGAACAATGATATACACACATGTTGTTTCTGAGATGAACAAATCTAAAGTAATGAGCCCTTTAGATTTTTAATATAAAAAAGTATAATACAAACAATAAAAAGGGAACATCATGATAGAAAGATTTTATTTAAAAGACTTTTTGAGTTTTAAAGAAGTGGAGCTGAACTTAAACAATGGACTTGTGGTTTTTTCTGGTCCTAGTGGTAGCGGAAAGTCAATCCTTATGAACTCTATTCTCTCTTCTCTTGGAGTGAGTTCCTGTGAGGCATCTTTATGTGAGTCTAGTGTTACTTGGCAACTAGATGGTGAAGATACGGGTATAGAAAATGATGATGTAAATGTTTTTAAACATATCCGAAAAGAAAAATCACGTTACTTTATAAATAATCATACTGTTTCAAAAAAATCTATGTCTAAGCTTGGTTCAAAGTATATTCGACACCTTAGTCTTAAAGATTTTAGTGACTTTGAAAATGAAAACTTACTCTCTATGCTTGATGATAGGGTGGAGAGTAAAATAGGTAAGATTCAAAGTGTTAAAACAAAGTACAAAGATGCTTTTGTTGAGTACAGAAGTGTTAGAAAAGAATTAGAACAAATAGAAGAAGAAGAAAGACGGATAGTTGAGCTAAAAGAGTTTGCGGCCTTTGAGATAAAAAAGATTGAAGATATAAATCCAACTTTATCTGAAGATGAAGAGCTTGTGAAGATAAAAAAAGAACTCTCTAAAAAAGAGAAAGTGTTAGAAAATATAGAAGCAGCGAATGCTATATTTGAACATGAGTACAAAGTGTCGAGTGCATTGGAGTCTTTAGATGTAGATGCATCTTTTTTTGATGATGCCATCAATGAGTTACGTGCTACTTTAGACACTGCTCAAGATAGGTTCTCGGCACTTGATGATGTAGATATAGAAGAAGTTTTAAACCGCATAGAAGCACTGAGTGGATTGAAAAGAAGATATGGAAGTATAGAAGAAGCTATAGAGTACAAAGAAAAGAAAAAGCTAGAATTGCAAAAGTATGAAAATATTGAAATCACTAAAGATGGTCTGACTTTAAAAGTAAAAAATCTAAGTGAGCTTGTAGAAAAATTAGCAGATAAAATTTCTGCCTTACGCTCCAAAGAACTTAAATCGTTTGAAGCTGATTTAAATGTTTACTTGAAAGAACTGTATCTTCGTGATGCAGAAATTGAACTAAAAGTTGTAGAACTTGATGCTTTTGGAAAAGACTTTATGAAGATCAAGTTAAACCAAACTGAGTTACAAAAAGTAAGTACTGGTGAATTTAACCGTTTAAGACTCGCAATACTCGCGATGAAGTCGGAGTATATGGATCAAAATGGTGGTGTTTTGATGCTTGATGAGATTGATGCTAACCTAAGTGGTGAAGAGTCTATGAGTGTTGCTAAAGTACTACGACAACTCTCTAAGCACTTTCAAATCTATGTTATCTCTCATCAGCCACAGCTCACATCTATGGGAGATCAACATTTCCTTGTTTATAAAGATGGTGAAGAATCAAAAGTAAAAGAGTTAGATACTAATGGTAAAATACAAGAGATAGCCCGAATCATTAGTGGTGAAAATGTAAGTAATGAAGCAAAAGAGTTTGCAAAAGAACTTTTAGAAGTAAATAAATGTGCTTAATAAAACTAAAAAGAGAGAAATAGAATGATAATTGACACGCATATTCACCTAGATGACAAAAGATATGATGACGACTTAGGTGAAGTACTTGATCGTGCGAGAGAGGGCGGTGTACAAAGGTTTGTTATTCCTGGTGCAGATCCAAGTACACTAAATCGTGCAGTAGAGATTGCTGAGATGCATAAAGATGTTTATTTTGCTGTTGGTGTACATCCTTATGACATGGACAATTTCAACTCTCTTGATTTTGAAAAGTATGTTTACCATGAAAAATGTGTAGCTATTGGAGAATGTGGTCTTGATTATTTTAGACTTGAGGGAAGCGATGAAGAAAAAGCAGAGGAAAAAAGAAAGCAAAAAGAAGTTTTTGTTGCCCAAATAGAACTTGCTAAAAAGTATAAAAAGCCTCTTATCGTTCATATTCGAGATGCATCTCGTGATTCAAAAGCTTTACTTATAGATAACGGAGCTTCTGAAGTTGGTGGTGTGTTGCATTGTTACAATGCAGATGATGAACTTCTTAGTTTAGCTAACAATGGATTTTATTTTGGCATAGGCGGTGTACTTACGTTTAAAAATGCAAAAAAACTTGTGAATGTACTTTCTAAAATTCCACTAGAGAAGCTCGTGATTGAAACCGACGGACCTTACTTAACTCCTACACCTCATAGAGGTCAAAGAAATGAACCATTATATACAACACTTGTTGCAGATAAGGTAGCGGAAATCTTAGAGGTAGAATTAAACACTATTAAAGAAACTAGTACCCACAATGCCCTTAAGCTCTTTAATATTTCTTAATATTAAAAAGCTTTGTGTACTTATTAATATTATTTAGATAGAATCAACTCTATTAAATTTAACATATAGAGATTAATATTGAAATACTTAACTTTTTTACTCTTACCTATTATACTTTTTGCAAACCTACGATATGAATCAAACCACAATAATGAGTTGAAAATATTAGAGTCTTTTGATATAGAACCGTCATTTTTAAACGATCCAACTATGAACGAAGTTCGTAGTGACAAAACGAGTATTTCAAAAAATCAGCATTTCTTTACCGCAATGAACAATGCATATATATTTATTCCTACTATTAAAAATATTTTAAATAAAAACAACATTCCTCAAGAGTTTTTATATCTTGCTATGGCAGAATCAAACTTCAAAACGAAAGCTTATTCAAATAAAAGTGCATCTGGTTTATGGCAGTTTATGTCTCGTACAGGGAAGGGATATAATCTTAAAATTGATTCTTATGTTGATGAAAGAAGAGATCTGATTAAGTCAACTAAAGCTGCTTCACAATATTTATCGTCATTACATAAAAGATTTGGCAAGTGGTATTTAGCTGCTATAGCATATAACTGTGGTGGTGGAAGATTAAGTAAAGCAATCGATAGGGCGGGGAGTGACAAACTTTCAGTACTTCTTGATGAAGATAAAAAATACATTCCAAGAGAAAGTAGATACTATATAAGAAAAATTGTAGCTCTTGCTCTTATAGGGAATGATGAGCAATTCATGCTAAAAAGTGAGTATGAGCACCTACTTAATCGTGCGAATGCTTACTCTATAGCGACGGTTAAACTCTCAAGTGGAGAATCTCTAAAGCGTGTTGCAAAAATTTTAAATATGCCTTTAGAGAATTTGAAAAAGCTCAACAGACATTTAAAGTATGACTTTGTTCCTCCGTATGCAACAAAATATGATGTTTATATCCCTTACTTAAAACTTGCAGAATTTAAACAGAACTATTTTGAAGCACCAATTAAAAATATTTATCGAGTGCATATTGTAAGCAGTGGGGATAATTTATCTTATATTGGTCAACTTTATGGTGTTCCATATAAAATGATTATGGACTTTAACTCTATGAAAAACTCTCGGCTAAAATTAAAACAAAAGTTAATTATTCCTACTCATAGTAATGAAAAAATGAAAAAAGTACGTAAAAGATTTTCTTACGTTGTAAAAAGAGGGGATTCACTAGGTTCTATTTCAGAAGTACACAAGATAAGTGTGAAAAACATAAAATCATATAATCAGATTACAGGTAGCCTTATAAGAATCGGAGATAAACTAAAACTTTATGAATAAATTTTTTTTACTATCTTTAGTTGCTTTGTTAATTCTTGCTACTGGTTGTAGTCGAAAATCTAGATATGTTTACTCTAAGTATGACCGATCAAATGTAAGAACATACTCTGCAAATAAATCTCATTACAATACTGGTCTATCTGCTAAGGCATACAAGCATCCAACATTTAATCCATATAGAATTCGTGGAATCAAGTACTACCCTCATGATACAGAAGTTGGTACTGTGTATAAAGGTAATGCAAGCTGGTATGGTCCAGATTTTCATGGAAAATTAACATCTAATGGCGAGCGATACAATATGTATGATATGACAGCAGCGCATAAAACATTGCCAATGAACACTGTTGTAAAAGTAATAAATAGAAATAATGGTTTAACTGCTGTTGTGAGAATTAACGACAGAGGACCATTTATATCAACGAGAATAATTGACTTATCAAACTCTGCCGCAAGAAAAATTAAAATGGTTGGAGCAGGAGTAGCACCTGTCAGTATAGAAGTACTAGGTTTTTATTCTAAAAATAAAAAAAGAATCATCCGAAAAAAAGCAACAAAAAAACCAAATAAAGTTATAATTCCAAAGAAAGTAAAAAAGACTGCAGATGGATCATATTCATTACAGATTGCTTCCTTTTCTAATATAGATGGAGCCATCAAGATTCAAGAAAAATATGACCAAACAGATGGCTATGCGACTGTCATAAAAGATATTCAAACAGAGAATGGAAGATTTTTCAAGGTTTACCTCAGAGGCTTTAATACGGCAGAGGAAGCGAGAAGCTATAAATCATACAGTGAATTTGAAAATGCATTTATAGTTAAAGATTAGTAATATAAGGAAACCTCATGATAAGCAAAACAAGAACAACCAAAGAGACTGACATAACAGTTTCATTAGACATTAACGGTAGTGGTAAAAGCAATATAAATACAGGTGTTGGATTTTTAGACCATATGTTGGAGAGTTTTTCTAAGCACTCTTTGATTGATTTAAATATTACTTGTAAAGGTGATACACACATAGATGATCACCACAGTGTTGAAGATGTTGGTATTGTCTTAGGTTCACTTTTAGCAGAATCAATATATCCTGTTAAAGCAATGGAACGTTTTGGAAGTGCCAACATTGTAATGGATGAATCATGTGTGAGCTGTGACTTAGATCTTAGTAATCGTCCCTTTTTAGTGTATGATCTTGATGTATCTGGAAAAGTAGGGCACTTTGACACAGAATTAGTAGAAGAATTCTTTCGTGCAGTTGTATTAAACTCTAGAATTAGTACTCATATTATACAACTGAGAGGGAAGAATAAGCACCATATTATTGAAGCAGCATTTAAATCTCTTGCTGTTGCGATTCGAAGAGCCACAACAAGAAATGAGAGAGTTGGAATTCCAAGTACAAAAGATGTTTTATGATTAAACTTGTTGTTTTAGATGTTGATGGTTGCTTGAGTGACGGAAAGCTCATCTATAGTGCAGATGGGATTGAGAGTAAAAGTTTTAATGTCAAGGATGGCTTAGGGATAACGACATGGATTAAAATGGGTAATCAAGTTGCTATCATAACAGGTCGAAATTCTACTATTGTCGAAAAGAGAGCAAAAGAACTTGGAATCCAACATCTTCACCAAGGCATACGAGATAAAGATAGAGTTTTAAATGAGATTATAGATTCTCTTGAAATTAAACCCTCTGAAGTCGCTGCAATTGGAGATGATTTAAATGATTATAATATGCTCTCATTAGTAGGAAGAAGTTTTACCCCAAAAAATGGTGTAAAAGAGCTACAAGTACTTGTTAATACTACCTTATCTTTTAATGGTGGAGATGGTGCAGTAAGAGAGATGATAGATATATTGGTTGATGAAAATGATCAAAGAGACGCTTTTTTAAGGGTCTGGAATATTTAATGAATATAAATATTTTTTTTACTAGTATTATTGGTGGTCTATTTGTTATATTTTTTTTATTTGAGCCGCTCAATATAAAAAAACAAGATTTTGGTGAAATTCCGGTATTTGAGTTAGAAAAGTTTAAACTCATTGAACTTAATGAAAAAGGTCTAACTACTGTAATGGATGGAGTGAAAGGTGTTAGGTATACAGATAGATATATAGTGTATAATATAAATTATACAGATAATACTAAAAAGTACTTAGCAAATATGACTGCAGATGAAGGTCTATATGAGGGTGATATCATTGACTTAACGGGAAATATTAAATACAGTCGTGAAGATGGTATATCATTTTCAACACAAGAAGCAGTGTACAATAGAAAAACAAATATTGTTACTTCACCTGGGAAATATATCGCATACTTAGGAAAAAACAAAGTAACTGGTTCTACTATTGAATATAGTAATGTTTTAGATACTATTACATCTAAGCAAGTTACTGTAAATTATAAATTAAAAGAGAGAAAATAATGAAATTTTTATTGTCATCACTACTCGTTGTATCGAGCCTTATCTCCCAGGAGTTGAAAATAACAGCAAACTCATTCCATGCAGATGAAAAAAAAGGAATTTCTATTTTTGAAGGTAAGGTAAAAATTGTTCGAGAGAAAGACAAACTTAATGCGGACAAGGTTATCGTGTATACTAACGCTAAAAATGAACCTATAAAATATGTAGCGCAAGGCAATACCTCTTTTACAATAGTAACAAAAAATGAAGCAGTGTATACAGGAAAGGCAGGAAAAGTTATTTATCAACCAAATGAAAAAGAATATCATTTTTTTACAGATGTTCATTTAAAGCAAATTGATGAAAAAAAAGAGATTATAGGAAATGAAGTAGTCTTGAAAACGGTAGAGGGTAAAGCATATGCCAAGGGTGCAAAGAGCGAACCTGTAATTATGATTTTTAATATGTCTGAAGATGAAGGTAAATAAAATATGATTGAAATAGTTGACGCTAAATTTATTACTTCTGCACCAAATGTAGCAGCTGCACCAGAGTCTGAAATACAAGATGAAATTGTATTTATGGCACGATCAAATGTTGGCAAGAGCTCACTTTTAAATGCTTTAACCAATCACAAGGGGCTTGCTAAGGTTTCCTCTACTCCAGGTAAGACAAAACTTATTAATTATTTTGATGTTACTTTTATGAATAGGGATGACAATACAAAGAGTATAGCGAAGTTTGTTGATTTACCTGGATTTGGATATGCCAAAGTGGCTAAATCGGTGAAGCATGGTTGGGAAAAGAATTTAACAGATTATATTTCCGGGAGAGACCAGATTAAGCTTTTTATTCATCTCATAGATTGCAGACACCCACATCTTGATATAGACACAGATGTAAATGATTTTTTACAAAGTAATTGTGGTGAATCGCAGTATATATTACAAATATTTACAAAGATAGATAAGCTCAATCAAAAAGAGCAAAGCGCACTAAGACGAGAATTTCCCCATGCTATGATGGTCTCAAGTTCCAAGAAGAAAGGAATGCAAAAAGCTATAAAAGTTATTTATGAAATTTTACATGAAGTTGAAGATGAAAGTTGAGTATAAAAAAGCATCACTTGGCGATATACAAGTAATGCAAGAGCTTGTAGACCCAGAAGTTGAATCTGGTGTTATACTTGAGCGAAGCTCTGATGAAATGGCAACTAATATACGATCTTATATTTTAGCTTATGTTGATGGAAAGCTTGCAGGTTTTTGTGCCTTGCATATTCATACAGCATCTTTAGCAGAGATTAGATCCCTTATAGTAGATGAAACACATAGAGGTAATAAAATTGGAGCGAACCTTATATATAAATGTGTTGATGAAGCTAAAACTTTAGGTTTACAAAAATTGTTATCTTTAACATATAGACAGTCTTTTTTCGAAAACTTAGGTTTTGTAGAAATTCAAAAAGAATCACTACCCGAACATAAAATTTGGGCAGATTGTATTAAATGTAAACACTTTCCTATATGCAACGAAGTCTCTCTCATAAAAAATCTGTAAAAAACTCATTCATATACATAGTTTTATTTCTTGTGTATGAAAGTCTAAGCAGTATCTATCTATTCTTACCTCCACTTTTTGGAGTACTTTTCGTTCTTCTTATTGAGTCCTTGAATAGGGATGACACTATTGGTATTCTTTTTATATCATTTTGTTTAGTTATTTTTGAGGCAGAAAATGGATATATTTTATTTACTTCAATCATATATTTATTTATTGCATATAAATTTATATTACCAAAGGTAATTCAAAACTTTAATTGTTACTCGTGTGTAAAATTTTCGTATATTTTTATCGCCTATATAGGCTTTTTTATGTTTAATGCACTTTTTTCTAATATATTTTTGATGGATTTACCACAAGCTAATTACTATATAGTTTACTATATAGTAATTGAATTTTTTATTGTGAGCTTATTATGAAAATTAAATTTATTCTTTTTGTCTTTATTTCGATCTGGATGGCACTTATTGTACGTGTTTTTTTTCTTGCTGTTGAATCAAATTCATACTATGAAAAACTCTCACTCAACAATACTATTAAAAAAGAGAAAATTGCTCCTGTACGCGGAGAGATAGTAGATATTAAAAATAGGCCTATTGCTGTAAATAAACTTGGATTTAAAATTCAGCTAAAACCTCATTTAAGATTTAAAAGGAATCTTCATATTTTTCATGAAGAGATTGATAATCTTGTAGTACTTCTTCCAAAGTTAAAAAAAGAAGACATTATTAAGCGTTATGTGAAAAAAGATTCTTATTACAATCATAATTTTATAGATATTGTTCATTTTCTATCCTATGAAGATATTATTCCTGTATATGCAAGATTAAATTTAAGAGAGAATATAAACATTGTGTCTGCTCCTAAAAGATATTATCCATACAAAGAAGTGGGTGCTCATGTTATAGGGTATGTGTCACGTGCGAATAAAAAAGATGTACAAAGCGATAATTTACTTGATTTGATAGGCTATACAGGAAAGACGGGTATTGAAAAGCATTACAATACATTCTTGCAAGGTGAAGCTGGGTTTAGAGAAATAAAAATAAATGCAAAAAATCAAGAAATTCAAGAGATTTCTTATAAAAGTGCAAAGGAACATAGAAAGTTGAAACTCGGGCTTGATATAGAGCTAGAGCAATATATATCCAAAATGTTTGAACATAAAGAAGGCGCAGTTGTCGTGATGGATGTAAACGGATCAATTCTTTCTGCAAGTAGTTATCCTGGGTATGATTTAAATATATTTGTTTCAGGCATGAGTCATGCTGTTTACAATAAGATGGCAGAAGATATTGCACATCCTTTTACGAACAAGTTAATTAATGGACTATTCCCTCCTGGTTCTACTATAAAAACAGGTTTAGGTCTATTGTATATAACAACTGACTTAACGGAAAATTGGTCTTTTAATTGTAAATCAAAATTTCCACTTGGTAGTAGAACTTTTAGATGTTGGAAGAAGAAAGGTCACGGTAAAACAAGTGTAGAAAAAGCTATAAGAGAAAGCTGTGATGACTATTTTTATAAGGGTAGTATGATAGTTGGTAATGAAAAAATGAGTGAAGGTTTGATTAGGTATGGACTGGGAACCAAAACAGGTGTTGATTTACCGAATGAATTTATAGGTGTTGTACCTTCTCGTGAGTGGAAGATGAAGAAATACAATCGCATATGGAGCCTTGGTGAAACGGCTAATACTTCTATTGGGCAAGGTGATTTTCTTGTAACTCCTTTGCAAATTGCACAATATACTGCTTTAATGGCAACAGGAAAATTACCTCGACCTCATTTTGCAGAGTATATTGGTAGCGAAAAATACAAGCCAGAGATTAAAGATGTTTTGAATGAAAAAGAAAAAGAAAAACTTCCTCTAGTGCAACAGGCTATGTTTGAAGTATGTAATCACGTTAAAGGGACTGCTACGCATTACCTTAGTTCAGATGTTACTATAGCTGGTAAAACTGGAACAGCTCAAGTTGTAGCTATAAAGCAAGATATCAAAAAAAGAAAGCTAGAGCATGAACTTGCATATTACAGTCGTTCTCACGCATGGTTTACATCGTATGGCCCCTTTGAAAATCCAAAGTATATTGTAATGGCTATGGTTGAGCATGGTGGCCATGGTGGATCTGCAGCTGGTGAAATTGTCTCAAATATTTATAATAAATTACTGGAACTTGGTTATATTGAAGCACGATATAGCAATAAAAAGAAGAAGAAAACTACACTGCCATAGTTCCCTTTTTTAGTACCACTCCTAGTAGTTATAAGAAAAATAGAAAATTATGAACCAAGTTTTTAAATAACTCCTAAACTAAAAATATAACATTAGGTGCTGAAGTATTTGTATAGTTAAAGAAACTATATTTATTGATATAGTTCTGACTTATCATAATAAAAAATTATAAATTAATTTCAAATATTCTTATGAATGCTTATAATAATACCAAAGTACTATTTACAACTATAAACTATAAACGTTACAATATATTAAGAATTTAGTTATGGAGGTGTGAGATGGCTACTCTAAATATAATTGGAAAAATACAAGATGTTTTAGGGGATGTAAGAATAGTCGCCGTTGATGAAATGGTCCGTGATGCGGTTAATGACGGCCTAGTCTATGAGGATGAACGTATAGTTAGTTCAGATCCTGATGCACTATTTCAAATCAAATATTCAGAACTATCAGAAGCGACTGTATATGCAGGAGTTTTTGATGTTCATGTAGATTCTTCTGTAACTGCTATAGCGGATGGAAGTGAAAATATTGTGAATTTGCCAGATACTATGGGAACTAAAGAAACTGTAACCGAAGTCGCTGAAGAGGACATAGATATTTTCGAAACAGAAGCCGGTGAAGATGGCGTAGAAAGTAACTCTCAAAATATAGAAGATAATCCTGAAGCAATAGACTATTTACAAGATTTTACGAGAGGGACTACTGATGCAGTCGGATTTGGTTCTAGTACTTTTGAGGATGAGAATCTTGATCTTGTTAATCGTGGGCCAGAAGCAGTAGATGATTTAATTGATGTATTTGAAGATACACCATTTACTTCAAGTATTGATTTGGATGCAAATGATATAGATTTAGATGGTAACGTTTTAAGTGTACTAGGTGGTACATTTATAACAACGCAGGGGGGAACATTAGTCCTTGCCTCTGATGGTTCATATACCTATACAGCACCTGAAACTAATTTTAATGGTATAGATACAGTTAATTATACAGTTACTGATGGTTTCTTAACGGATGTAGGTACATTAACAGTAAATGTAATCCCAGTAAATGATATCGCAACAGTGAGTGCCGATGCAAAAGCAGTAACAGAAGATGATGCTGCTCTCTTAACTACAGGTGGAACAGTGATAGTGACAGATGTAGATAATGGTGAAGCATTTGCAATTCC
>NZ_JBLHOE010000086.1:0-11669 GCF_047622445.1 Sulfurimonas sp. | reverse complement strand
CAGCTTTAATGTGAGAAGCTTTAATTAAAGTATCCCCAGTAATTCGGGAGTTATTTTCTACAGTACATTCACCCTCAAAACTTACACCTTCTTCAATATATATAGTTGAAGGAAGTTGCATAATTACACCCGCATTCATCCAAGTAGTCTTGATTCTATCTTGCATAATAATTTCAGAATCAGAGAGATCTTTCTTGGAATTGACTCCCTTAAACGAGTTCTCTTCAACTAAAAGCGGTGTAATATTTAAGCCATCTTCCCTTGCCATAGAGATAACATCTGTAAGATAATATTCTTTTTGTGCATTGTCATCACTAAGAAGAGGGATATATTTTTCTATTACGGATTTAGAAAAAGCATAGATTCCTGCATTTACAGTTGTAACGGCTAGTTCTGTTACATTTGCATCTTTTTGTTCTACTATTTTTTTTATCTGCTTATTTTCTATAATAACTCGACCATATCCGTCAGGATTTTGCAAATCAAATATTGACATAATAACATCCGCTTGAGTATCTAAAAAACCTTGTAAAGCGTTAGCAGTTATAAGTGGCATATCTCCATTTAAGACAAGAACCTTCTCGTTTTTAGGAGAGATATTTTTCATAGCTCCTCCAGTTCCAGGAAAATTTTCTGCATCTTGAGTACAAAAGTTTATATTATTAAAATAAACTTCCATTTTCTCTTGAACCTTCTCTTTTTGATGTGCAATTACTACAGTAATATCGTTAGAAATTTCTTGAGAAGCTTTGATGATATGGTAAAGCATAGGCTTTCCACTGATATTATGTAAAACTTTTGCGCTAGGAGATTTCATACGGCTACCTTTACCCGCAGCTAATATAATTATACTGATTTGATCTTTATTCATTAATATCTTCTTTTATTGTATTTAATTTAGAGATAATCTAGCATTATCGCACAATCTTCTAAGGTGAGTATTTTATTCACTTCAATGTTAACAAATTCTTAGTCTTTTATAGGCTCTATAATTTGATGCTTAGTATCTTTATGTATAGGATTATCTAGATACGGTGTTGCTGTTTTTTGTACACTTATAGCAATGTTATAAAGTACAATAGCTACAGTAGCGAGACCTAACACAATTTTCAGATAATTCATTTGTATCCTTAAGACAAAATTACTTTATGATTATACAAAAAAAATCTTTTTAATGTTAGTCCTAATAAAGTTTGTGGTATTATAACTACAAATATTTTATATCAAGGTTTTTAAATGGATTTAGGTACAGTCATTGGTATAGTCTTAATTTTTGCACTTCTTGGTAGTGCAATGACTATGGGTGTTGGTATTGGTGCATATATTGATGTTCCATCAGCCTTAATTGTTATTGGTGGCTCTATCGGTGCCTTGATGATATCTTTTAAACCATCCCAAATGAAGCAATTTACGAAGATATTTATGATTGCTGTTAAGCCTCCTCAAACAGATGTTCCAGAACTTATTAAAAAGCTTGTAGAATTTGCTACTAAAGCAAGAAAAGATGGAATTCTTGCACTTGAAGGTGATGTAAATAATGAAGAAAATGAATTTTTAAAAAAAGGTTTGTCGATGGCAATTGATGGAAGCGAGCCTGACACGATTCGTGATCTTTTAGAAATTGAAATGGAACAAACAAATACAAGACACAAGGTTCATGGTAATATTTTTAATCAGTGGGGTGGACTCGCGGGTGCAATGGGTATGGTCGGAACACTTATTGGTCTGGTAGCGATGCTTCTAAATATGGCAGACCCTTCAGCAATTGGTCCATCTATGGCCGTTGCATTACTAACAACAATGTACGGTGCAATTATCGGTAATGTTTTTGGTACTCCTATTTACAATATTCTAGGTGTAAGAAACGATGAAGAAACTCTTGTTCAGGAAATGATTCTATCTGGAATAATGTCTATTCAATCAGGTGATGCACCTAGAGTTTTAGAAGCTAAACTCCTTAGTTACTTACCTCCAGCAAATCGTGTAAGTCAATTTGATTAAGAGTTGTAAGTAATGGGTAAGAAAAAATGTCCAGATTGTGAAGAGTGTCTCCCCGCATGGCTAGCCGCCTTTGGAGACTTGATGTCTCTTCTTCTTTGTTTCTTCGTTTTACTTCTTTCTATGAGCAGTATGGATGCAAAGAAGATATCTGAAGCTATTGGGTCACTCTCTGGTGCGATGAGTGTACTTGAAGGTGGGACGCAAACGGAAATTTCTAAAAAAAGAATCCAAGAAGCTACACCTATAGAGTCTCAGGATGAAACAGCAGAAACTGTAAATCTTGTAAAGCAAGCGATTGGTGATGCTAACGAAATGATGGATAAATCGCAAGAAGTAACGATTACTCTTGAAGAGGCTCAAGATGGTTTTGTTATTGAACTTCCAGCATCACTTCTTTTTAGACATGGTAGTGCAGAAGTTGAATCCGAAGATACCCTTTTATTTTTAAAGCGAATAGCTTTAATTATTGATGATTTACCAAATGATGTGAAGGTAAGCGTTCAGGGACATACCGACAATCAACTACCAGGTGCAAAAAGCTCATTCAAAGACAACTGGGAACTTTCATCTGCTAGAGCTATCTCTGTACTACAAGAGTTGCTTTTGGATGGAGTTGAACCTGCTCGTGTAAGTTCCTCTGGATTTGCTGAGTTTACTCCCTTAGCTACTAATGCTACCGAGAGTGGACGAGTGAAAAATAATAGAGTGGAACTACACTTTATTGGTAAAGAAGCAGATCAAAAGAAAAAACTTAAAAGTTCGATTCTAGATAAAGTTTCAGCTAAATAATGATAAAAGTCTTTCTTACCCTTTTCGCTTTAGCATCTCTTCTTGGTGCAGAAGCTGTATCTATTCCTACAATGAATTTTCAACTTGATGCACCAGATACACCAGAACAGCTTGTTAACTCATTAAATGTTTTAGTTCTTTTAACACTTCTATTTCTGGCTCCAAGTATGGTTCTAGTAATGACGACTTTTACAAGATTTGTTATTGTCTTTGGATTTTTACGACAAGCTCTCGGAACGCAACAAGTTCCTCCAACGCAGCTCTTAGTAATGTTGGCAATGATTCTTACATTTTTTGTGATGGAACCAGTCGGACAAAAAGCATATGACAATGGAATTAAGCCTTACATGGAAGAGACTATAGGGTACGAAGAAGCATTTGCTAAGACAACTCTACCTTTTAAAAATTTTATGATTAGAAATACAAGAGAGAAAGATTTGGCTTTATTTTTCCGAATTAGAAAAATGGAAAACCCAACTAGCGTAGCTGATGTTCCTCTTTCTATTGTTATCCCAGCCTTTGTAATAAGTGAACTTAAAACTGCTTTTGAGATAGGTTTCCTACTCTTCTTACCATTCTTAGTTATAGATATGGTTGTTGCATCAATTCTTATGTCTATGGGTATGATGATGCTTCCTCCGGTTATGATAGCCTTACCATTTAAGATACTTATCTTTGTTCTTATAGATGGTTGGAACCTTCTCATCGGTAATTTAATAGCGAGTATAAAATGATTTGTGAATATTTTGGTAAGTGTGGTGCTTGTAAGGTCTATGAAAATGGATATGACTCGCAATTAGAAGATAAAGTTACATTAAATCAGCAAAGATTTAAAGAGTTTTACGGTGGCCAGTTTTATATAGCTACTTCACCGGAGCAGCATTATAGATCTCGTAGCGAATTTAAAATATGGCATACGGGTGAAGAAATTAATTACGCAATGAACCATATAGATAAAAAAAATGTAGTGTTGATTGATTCATGTCCACAAGTTAGTGTTCCTATTGCTACTATCATGCCAAAACTTTTAGAAGCCCTTAGAAAAGCTGAGATAGGCTTTAAACTCTTTGGTGCAGATTTTTTAAGTTCAAGTAGTGGTGAAGTAGTTGTATCTTTGTTATATCATAGAAAGCTTGATGATGCATGGCAGGAAAAAGCTACAAAGATCGCCAATGAATTAGGTATTTATATCATAGGAAGAAGTCGTAAGCAAAAGCTTATAATTGGACAAGATTATATAACTGAAACGTTGTCAATAAATGGTGAAGTATATAAATCAAAGCATATTGAAAATAGTTTTACACAACCAAATGCTCGAGTCAATGAAAAAATGATTGCTTGGTCTTTAAAACAGTTAGACGGAATTGATGGAGACTTACTAGAACTTTATTGTGGAGCTGGTAACTTTACCATTCCTTTTGCTGCAAAATTTGGAAAGATTTTAGCAACAGAGATTTCAAAGTCTTCGATAAATGCAGCTAAAGCAAACATGCTTTTAAATGATGTTACTAACATCGAGTTTGTTAGAATGAGTGTTGAAGAGTTTGTGCAAGCACTTGATGGTGTTAGGGAATTTAGACGTATGAAAGATATTGATATAGAGACATATTCTCTATCAACTATTTTTGTTGATCCTCCAAGATCTGGAATGGATGAAGCATCGTGTAGATTTTCAGCAAGACACGAGAATATACTTTATATCTCATGTAATCCGGAGACTCTTTTAAGAGACTTGAGCCTACTTTGTGAAACACATGAAGTAGTAGAGATGGCAATTTTTGATCAATTTCCGTATACACACCATGTTGAGATGGGTGTAAAATTAGTAAAAAAGGCTTAGGGTGAAGCATATAATTATAGCTATGTGTATTGGTGTTTTTGCCATAGCAGATGAACTAGAGAGAATGGAATCTATTGTAGCAGATATAGAAAATTTGCGATCGGATTATACGAGATGCATGAAAGAGCTAAATATTAAAAGTATAGGTAAGGTAGTATTAAAAACTGACCTAGATAAAAAGCAAAAAAAAGACCTGCAAGAAAAGACAAAAATGATGCAAGAGTATAAATCGTTACTTGATAAAGAACGATTGAAAAACACTATGTTAATTGTGAAAATTGATAATTTAAATCAATCACTGGATAAAGAAGCTGTAAAAGTACTAAAAAATGATAAGTCAAATTTAGAATTAATTAATACATTGAAAACCAAAGAAAAAAATGAAAATATTAAGAATATGGAAAATATAAAACATTTTAAAGATAAATATCTAAATATTATTAAAGTCAAAGATAATGAGATAGTATCTTTGAAAAATAAAATAAATTATAAAAATAAAACTATAATTGTTACAAAAGAGATATGTGAAGATGATAATCAGTTTCCTGAGTTAATGATGAAAGACACTGTAAAAAAAGATTCTAAATATAATGTGATTATGGCTAGTAAAGAAGAAGAGAAATCTTCAAAAGAAAAAGAAGTACGTTCAAAAGCTACAACATATCGGTTAAATAAAGAAAGTAATATCTATGATGATATTGATGGTAACACATTGTATACTTGGGAAAATACAACGTCGTTTACGTCCATAAATATGACGCAAAATTGGCTCGAAGTTACTGGTTATTTTAAAGATAAAAGATGGCTAAAAGCTAAAGAAAAGTTATGGGTTGAAAAAGTTAATGCAACTAAGAGATAAAGAATGAAAAAAATTTTAATTATTAGTGATGGAGATGTTGGATCACATTTTATACAAAGAGTAAGTCAAACATATAGTAGTGAGAATATTTATTACATTGTTGAGCTCAAGGCACGAAAATATGAAAATATAAATCCTGCAAAATTTAAGTTCTATGAATTTGATCCAACAAGCCTATATAAAATATCCAATCTTTTAAAGATGGATTTTATGCAAGTTATTATTGCTATGGATAATGCTATAGATATTGATAACACTCTTAAGAATATTCGGAGTATGAAGAAACAGCTTCGTGTTATAGTGTTAGATAAATGGAATTTAGAAACTTATGATGATCCTAATATCGTTTTAGTTAAATCAAATGAACTTCTCTCCTCACGGCTTTTAGATTATTTGCCAAATGTTCCTGTAATTGCACAAAATGTTGGAATTGGTGAAGGCGAGATTATGGAAGTAATGGTTCCCTTTGGTAGCTCTTTTGTATATAGACACATTGGTGTCATAGAGCAAAAAAACTGGCGAATTGTTGCAATATATAGAAATAGAAAACTTGTCATGCCTTCAAGAAGAAGAATGATTCAACCAAATGACCTTTTAGTGCTAGTTGGTGAACCTGCTGTTTTAAAATCAGTGTATCGCGCAATTAAAAGAGAACTTGGACAATTTCCAGAACCATTTGGATCAAACTTATATCTTTATATAGATATGAATTTAGTTAATCATCATACTATTGAAGAGTTCGTAAAGCGTGCGATATTTGTACATGAAAAATTTAACCATGATTTGATTATAAAAATTGTTAATCCCGGAAACATAAATATACTTCAAAGATTAAAAGATTTAAGAGAAGATGATATTATTGTGGAAATTGAATATGATAGTGTTGACTTAAAAGAAAAATTCTTTGATGATATTAAGCGTTGTCATGTAGGTTTAGTTATAGTTTCTTGTGACATGTTCTATTCGCACATGATGAGAAGTACTCTTTATGAATCGCATGTACCTGTCCTTAAAATCTCAAATAAAAGTTTTTCCAAAGTTAAAGATGCGGTAATAATATTAAACGATAACCGTGACTTAGAGAAAATTTCTTCAAATATTTTTGATATTTCAGAGCAAATGGGTTTCAATATTGAACTTTATAATTACTTGAATGAACATCAAAAAGACAAAGAACAAGTAGTAGAACATTATTATAATCTTTCAACTATTTTTTCTAAATCTATTAAAGTTTTTAAAGAAAATGAAAACCCTATTAGAACTTTGAAACAAAAAGAAAACTTTATCCAGGTACTTCCATTTACCCAGAAACTCACCGCGAGAAGAATGTTTTCATTCTTCTCAACAGACAATGAATTGCTCTATCATAAACTTGATGATTATCACCAGATTTTTATTCCTGTGCAATTATAGAGCTGTTGACAAACTGTTTTAGCGGCTTTTTATCTTAAATTAAGTATTATATATCTAATTTAATTTTGGATAAAAAATGAAAGTAAAGATTCCTCTTAAGCAAGTAGTAGACAACTCATACGATATAACAATAGATGCATTAGCCAGTATACATTTTGATACTAAAATAGCGATTGTAACAAACCCAACAATTGCAGCTCTGCATCTTGACACTCTTCTTAGTAAAATAACAGCTAAAGAGTTACATGTCATTACAGTTCCTGATGGTGAAGAGTATAAAAATCAGAAAAGCATAGATATTATTTTAGAATCTATGTTTGAGAATCGTTTTAATCGTAAATCTATGCTTATCGCATTTGGTGGTGGTGTTATTGGTGATATGACGGGGTATGCTTCTAGTATTTATCAACGTGGTATTAACTTTATTCAAATACCTACAACACTTCTTTCTCAAGTGGATGCAAGTGTAGGTGGAAAAACTGGGATGAATAACAAATATGGTAAGAACCTTATCGGTGCATTTCACCAACCTAAAGCAGTATATATTGATCCGACTTTTTTAGAAACTTTACCTTCTCGTGAGTTTGCTGCTGGAGTTGCCGAAATTGTTAAAATGGCAGTTACTTTTAATAAAGATTTTTTTCACTTTTTACAAACGGCTGATTTGAAAAACCCAGATGTTTTAAGAGACTGTATTAAGCAGGCTGTGCAGACTAAAGCAAATGTTGTAGCGCAAGATGAGAAAGAACATGGCATCCGTGCAGCTTTAAATTATGGTCACACCTTTGGTCATGTCATAGAAAATGAAACAAAATATAAGAGATATCTTCACGGTGAAGCCGTTGCCATTGGTATGGTTTTAGCAAATAATACATCCGTAAAAATGGAACTAATGACTAAAGAAGAAGCTGCTCAGGTTATAGACCTTTTAGAAAAATATGATCTTCCAACATCGTATGAAATTCTAGACGCAGATAAATTTTATGAAACATTTTACTTGGATAAAAAAAGTGCTGATTCAAAGATAACATTTATTCTTCCTGTTGGGATAGGAGATGTTAAAATTACTGATGCATGTGAAAAAAGTCTAATTCTATCTGTACTAGATGAGATGGGAGCTAGATAAATGAAGAAAGTATTTTTTCTTTTAGTCCTATCTTCTGTAATACTATTTGCAGAGCAAGAGAATAATACCACGCTTGAAGTGATAGAACTTACTCAAAGTGAAAATGCGCAAAGAGAAGAAAAAATTAGAACCTATATATCTGAATTAGATACAATAGAAGCAAAAATTTCAAAAGAAGCAGTGTGGATGAAGAGTTATGCTTCATATATGACTTCTTTAGATATTAGATCAAAACTTGATGCAATTAAACAAAGAATTAAATTTTTAAAAGAAAAAGGTCGTACAATAAGTGAGCTAGATGAACTTAATGCCTTGGTTTCAAAAGAGAAAATTCTAGCATCTCAAATTGAAAAATTAAAAGAAAAAGGAACAGCTCCTTTTTCAAGATTACTCACTCCTCCTGAAATAGAAGAGAGCCCTGAAATAACAAATCCGCTGGATATCTTTACTGGTATATCTTTAATTAAAACACAAAATGCATACTTAAATGATTATATAGCCAAAAAGGAAGAACTCTCAGAGCTTATTATTTTACTAAGAAAAGAAAACTCCATTTATGAAGATATTAAAAAAATAGATCAAGAAAAAAAATACTTAGAGAGTCTTAATTTAAAACTAAAACAACTGAAAAGATTTGAAACAGCGTTAGATACAATGTCTGTTACTGAGGAAGTGTATCAAAAAAGACTAGAAATTATAGAAATAAATATTAACAAAGATATCGGAAAGCAAGTATATAGATTGACCAATATTGGAATTATTATTTTAGTTTCATTTTTCTTTTTCTTTTTATTGAAATTTATTGTTAAAAAATATATTACTGATAATGAACGATTCTATATGGCAAATAAAATTATTACCTTTATGAATGTAACGTTTATAATTCTTGTAATATTTGTCAACTATATTGAAAATGTAAGTCACCTTGTGACAATTTTAGGTTTTGCTTCTGCCGGTATCGCAATTGCTATGAAAGATTGGTTTATGAGTATCTTGGGATGGCTTGTCCTTGTCTTTGGTGGTAGTATACATGTTGGAGATAGAATCCGCGTAGATATGGACGGTATGCAGTATGTCGGTGATGTGATGGATATTTCTTTATTACGCATGACACTTTTTGAAGATATTACATTAACGTCTGTTTCAACTAATCGAAGAGCTGGTCGGATTATATTTATACCAAATAACTATGTGTTTACACGAATGATTGCAAATTATTCACATCTTAGTTTAAAAACAGTTTGGGATGGAGTTCATATAACTGTGACTTTTGACTCAAATCATAAAAAAGCTATGCATATTGCCAAAGAAATATCTAGAAAATATTCAAAAGGTTATACAGATATTACAAGAAAACAGTTAAATAAACTTCGTAGTCACTATAGTCTTAAAAATACAAATGTTGAACCAAGAATTTTTTCATTCATTGAGCCTAATGGTGTCGTAATTGATGCTTGGTACTTAACAAACGCATATGCAACGCTTACATTGAGAAGTGTAATCTCTACAGAGATTGTAGAAGCATATAACAAGGAAGATGATATAACAATTGCTTACCCAACACAAAAGTTACATATTCAAAATGAAGAGTCAAGAACACCACCTTTGACTGAAAGTGGAGAGATTGTTTAGATGAAGAAAAAAGTTTATTTTAAAACCTTTGGTTGTCGTACCAACCTTTACGATTCTCAAGTGATGATGAGTTCTTTAAAAGAGTATGAGATAACACAAAATGAAGACGAGGCAGACAGTATTGTTATTAACTCTTGTACCGTTACTAATGGTGCAGACTCTCATGTTCGCTCATATATATCTCAGGTAGAGAAAACATCTAAAGCCAAAGTTTTCTTGACTGGTTGTGGGGCACATACTAAAGGCGAAAAACTTTTAGAAGAAAAAAGAGTACATGGTGTTTTTGGACAGAGCGAAAAAGAACAAATAGATTTAATGCTTTCGCAAGATAAACCTTTTTATAATCCTGGGGATTTAAATCATGTTGACGAAAGTGTCGTAGATGACTTTATTGGCAAGAGTCGGGCTTTTATAAAAATTCAAGAGGGTTGTAACTTTAGATGTTCGTATTGTATTATTCCCTTTGTTCGTGGAGATGCACGTAGTATGGATGAAGCTCGAATACTGGAACAAATTGCAAGACTTGCCTTAAATGGTTTTGGCGAATTTATTCTTACGGGTACAAATGTTGGAAGCTATGGACAAGATACAAAAACTTCACTTGCTAAACTAATGAAGAAAATTGCTCAAATTCGTGGTGTACGGCGTATTAGACTTGGAAGTGTTGAACCGATCCAAATTACAGATGAATTTAAAGAAATCCTTGATGAACCATGGTTAGAAAAACATCTCCATATTGCTCTGCAACATACTTCACCAACAATGCTTAAGATTATGAATAGACGTAATGTTTACAAGCGAGACAAAGAACTTTTTGAATTACTTGACTCTAAAGGTTTTGCGATAGGGACGGACTTTATAACGGGTCACCCAGGCGAAAGTGAAGAGTTATGGCTTGAAGGAATGAAGAATGCAAAAGAATTACCACTGACACATATGCACTCATTTACATATTCTAAAAGAGATGGAACTGCCTCTGCAACTATGAAACCAGAAGTTAATGGTAAGATAGCTAAGCAAAGACTCCATGAAATAGATAAACTAATAGAGCAAAAAAATTATGAATTCAGAAAATCTTTTGTAGGTAATCTTGAAGTTTTAGTAGAAAGCGAAAAAGATGGACTCTATCATGGATATGATCAGCATTTTAATAAAATAATCATTGAATCAGATGAAGATTTAAATGGTAACTGGCTCACAGTTAAAAATTATGAAGTAAGAGAGGATTGTAACTATGCTCAACTCTAGTACAAATAAAATAGCCCTTTATATATCTGCCTTTGTAGTTGTTGCGTTAGTCCTATTCGCAATTCTTAGAGATAATTCGACACATATAAGTTTAAGTGAGGCGGATAGAATTCTTTCTGGAAATGATATTGTTAGTATTGTTGCTACTAAAAAATATATTTTTATAAAAACAAATGAGGGTGTTTTTAAAATAGCATCTTCACAAGTAAGTCCAAAAATGTTTAGAGACCACAATGTAGAAGTTGGAAATAGTGCAAACATAGTTGTTTATATACTGTTTTTTATATTATTGCTTGGTATTGGGTCTTTACTCTTTAGATGGTGGCAAAATAAGAACTCTTTAGAGGTAAGTAATCCTACTAGTAATTCAGGTTTAAATTCATTAGCAGATTTAACAAGTAGTGTAAAAGCTACAAAAAGTGATGTTTCTTTCTCTGATATTGGTGGAATCGCTGATGTTAAAATAGAGCTTGAAGAAATAATTGACTTTATGAAAAATTCTAAACGTTACAAGAATTTTGGTGCAAGAATGCCAAGAGGTGTACTTTTAGTAGGCCCTCCTGGTGTTGGAAAGACTATGATAGCAAAAGCTGTTGCACATGAAGCCGGGGTACCCTTCTATTACCAAAGTGGTGCATCTTTTGTCCAAATTTATGTAGGTATGGGTGCAAAACGAGTGCACGAACTTTTTGAAGCTGCAAAAAATAATTCACCATCAATCATTTTTATCGATGAAATAGATGCAGTTGGTAAAAAACGTG
>NZ_JBLHOE010000085.1:0-11861 GCF_047622445.1 Sulfurimonas sp. | reverse complement strand
CTGTGATTGCTCTAGCACATAGCTTAAATCTAAAAGTAATTGCAGAGGGTGTTGAAACAAAAGAACAAAGAGACTTTTTAGTTGAGAATGGGTGTTCTAGTATTCAAGGATATTTTTACTCTAAACCAATACCTGCTCAAGAGATAAAGAAAATGTTTATACGCAGTTAAAGACTATAATTTACTCTTGAGGTTCATATTGGTAGATGGGGTCTATTTGATGTCCAGGGCCAAGTGTAATGAGTTCTTTGACTAGACCATCAGCTAATCCGTAAACCCAGCCATGTATTATTGGCCCTCCATGCTTATCCCACGATTCTTGAACAACTAATGAATGAGATACTGCATGTACTTGCTCAATGGTGTTAATTTCTACTAGTTTATTTACTCTTTCTTCTTCAGTCTCAAAAACATCAACTTCATTTTGATAAAGTCGATAGGTATTTTTAATATGCATCAACCACTTATTTGTAACAAGTAAATTGGGTTTTTGTTTTTGTAAGGCTGCTTGTATACCTCCACATCCATAATGACCACAAACAATAATATGCTTCACTTTTAAAACTGTTACAGCATATTGTAATACACTTAAAAAATTAAAATCTGTAGCAATCACTTGATTAGCAATGTTTCTATGGATAAACATTTCACCAGGCGCTGCACCAACAATAATTTCAGCAGGAACACGACTGTCTGAACATCCTATCCACAAGAGTTCAGGATGTTGACTTTTAGCAATATTTTTAAAATACTCTGGGTCATCCTTTGTCATTTTAGCTGCCCATAATTTATTGTTCTTAATATACTTGTTAATCTTATCCATAATATTCCTTAGTTCAGTAATTCTACTCTTATACTATTTAAAAAGTACTTGCTCATTGATGTGATTCTAAGTTTACTTTACTGAAATCTATGAAAGTAGGTTAGCTTGTTTATCGGAGTAGAGATAATAAATCACAAGGTTCATCAGCATATCGTGGTTCTGCAGGTGTTTTATATACAGCAATTCTTTTATTGGAAGAGGAAAGTGAACTTTAGGTTAGATAATTGATAGAATCAGAAACTTATAGTATGAGGATAGTTTAGGATAAATACCTTACGAAAATTTCGTAAGGTATTACGTTATGGTCGTAGTAGATATTGGTACATATAGTCAGCACCTTTTTTATCTTTAGAGTTTCTCAGTAGTTCATACTGTCTTTGCCATTTTATATATTCATAATAATGCCAAGTGAATTTAGGAACTTTGAGCCTAATTACTTTACCAAAAATTTTAATTTCTTTTCTAACCCATATAGTTTTTATCCAATGAAGTCCCCATGTTTCTTTAGCAATTTCAATATAAGGTAACGTAGCAAACTCTGTACTTAAAAGGCCTCTTGTATAAAGTGAAGCATCATGAACGACACTACTTTCTTCCCAATTATTCTCAAAATATTCATAAGGCTGATAATAAGAATTTCCATTTAAATGTATTTCATCCACATTACCAAAGTGATTTGCAGGTGCTTGTATAATTGGGTAATGATTTTTCAGATAAGCTCTGTCATCTGCAACAGACTGAACACTGTTATACTGAATCATACCAGAAGGAGATAGATAAGGTGTTACAAAATACCTAAATTTTAATGGGTTGAAAAATATCTTACCTTTTCTATACATACTCATTTTTTTAGCTCGTTCTGCATGAAGATCTTTTAATAACCATTTATTTTTTACCCAATATTTTGGTCTTTTTGTCATATGATTTGTTTGCGACCACGATGAAAGAACACCATCATTATATCCTCTAATGAGAACTTCTGCTGCTGTTCTACTCATATCGGTAGGTGCACCAGTCAATGTTCCGGCTAACATTAGAGTAGGCTTTGTACCTTCTTCCATAATACTACGATAATGTGAACGATAGGACTCTAGTCCCAAGTCAGCCATAATTGTATCTCTAGGAACAAATGTAGATGCACCAGACAAAACATCATCATTAAAAAGTTTTCGTATTCCATCGCCCATCAGATGTGTCAATACACTAATACTATTCGTAACAAGTCCTGCCGTAGCAATAGGTGATCCTCTAAATGCTGCATCGAATGCAACTTGTGCATCCATTAAATCATAGAGAGAAGAGTCTATATGGAATGGACTAGCCAAATTATTTTTATTTAATTCTAAAAGACCAAACATGGTACTTATGATTTGTCCTCCAGTTGAATGTGAAACGAATACAATACCGTTATCCCCAAAACACTGTCCTTTATTTCTTCCCTCTTTTGAAAAAACAACACCTGCATTATTACCATCTCTAGCATCTTGAACTTGCTTGAGTATAGCATTTATTGCAGGGTATAGATGCTGATTTGTAGACCAAGTAACGATTAAGTATGAATTAGTTGGGTCTGTTTCATCTCCTCCAAGTACATGTCTAATATGATTATTCCAATATCCTTTTGTAGCATTATGATATTCTCCACCTTCATAAAAGTCAGCTGCATCATTAGGCCAACGACCGGTAAATGTTGGCGGGTGATGTTTATACCCATTAAGGACTGCTTGTTGTAGTCCATGTACATAAACTATATCTCTTCCTGAAAATGGTTTACTCAGATCAACTATCCTATCTCCACAAGTTTTATCACCAGCTGTTGTAGTAACTAAGGGTAGGCCTGTTTCATTAATATCTGGTGAAGTATTATTTAGTTCCATACTATCTATAAGTGCATAATCATCATCTAGCCCTTCTTCCTGACTCAAGATATAATCAAGTTCTGCTTGTTCTTCGGAGGTAAGTTCTTCTCCACCACCAATAGAACTACACTCTAAGTCTGTATTATTTACATCAGCATACCAGTTAGATGTACTTGTGTCATAATTAGGATATAAGTCACTTGTTGCACCTGCCTCATATCTTGTAATTGTTATAACTGGGTCACTATTATTCATATCAAAACCACTTGGGACATCTATAGTGACATCTACCTCTTCTCCACATCCATCATAGCTAGCTTCAGCAATACATACTCTGTCTATAAGTGCAGATATAGTTTCATTATTCTCATTAAATATAGCTATTGCAAGGTTACTAAAATCACTATTTGCTTGCCAAGCTGGTAATGTTACTTTTACCCAGTTATTTTGATTTGTCATTGTTCCTGTAACAGCAATGATAGATGTATTTAAATCAGGTTGTAAACTATCGAGTGTACCGTTAAAGGCTAAAGCTTTTATCTGGAAGTCAGTCTTTCCTTCATGTTTGAGTGAAAATTTAAGTTGATAATATTTTCCTTGTTCCATAGGGTATGCTAAAGTTTGAAAAAGAACATCGTTAGGTGTTTGTAGATGTCCCGCTCCATTGTCTTCATCTCCGTTTGCAAGTATGATTGCTGGTAATATAGATGTAAATTGAGGTACAGAAGCTGTTTCCCATGGGCTATTGTCTTGTAAAAATGATTGGTCTTGAACCATGTTCTTCTCACAAGAATGAGGATCGATATCTCCTTCTCCGATACTTTGAGTTGAATAGATAAAACTGTTCCATGTTGTATTCTCATCTTCTATATCATCAGGATCTGAAACATACCAGGCATAACCTACATTTTCTTCAAGTGTTAGTGTTGGAAAATTTATTTCAAAGTTACACTCATTAGGTACTTGTATGATTTGCTCTAATGCCACAACTGCGTTTACATTTTGAGCATCTATTTTAATGACTTTAAGTTTTACATCATTAAGAGTAGCAGTAGAATTTGCACAAGAAATAGTAGACGAAGTACTAATAGCATTTCTTTCGAATTTAAAAATAGGGTATGGATTTATAAGTACTTGCGTATCTGTTGGACTTAGATTAATATATCTTGTTCCTAGTTGTATATTTGAAATGGCTAAAGAAGCCCAGTTAATGTTAATAGAGCTAATAGCATCCTCACTATCAGCTATGATATCTATTTTCCCTCTAGCATCTGAGACAGTGGTGGGATCAATACCAACTTCAGAAAGAACCTCAATAGAAGCTAAATAAGAAGGATTACTTGTGATTAAATCCGGGTTATCTTCTATTACATTAGTACGTGTTCCAAGAGTATTAGTAAAGTGTACTGCTACATTTACTTTATTACTTATCAGGTCTTGTCTCTCTTGTGCTGCAGCTAAATCTTCAGCAGATAAGTTTGGAAATTTTTCAGGCGTTAAGTCTAAAGTTAAAGATAAATCCATAAACTCAGCTATCATATCACTTCTAGATTTGCCACTATCAAGTAAACCTCTCCAGTATGCTACACCTTCTGTATCCCCAGCTTTGCCAAGCGAGTTTTTATAGATTGCCTGGACAAATTCTTCATTACCCATACCACCATATGTTGTGGTAAAAGTTGGGTGTCCGGCAAAACCAGCGGATAAGTCTTTAAGAACACTTAATGCGTTTCCACCTGCAGTTTCTGCATTAGCCCCTGCAATGTTCCAATAATCTAAGCCTTCTTTATCCGCTGCACGATTAAAAAAAGATATGTATAAACTTGATATCTTATTTTCCAAACTTACTTCTCGAGCCTGAAGTGTAATGGCAAAGAGTAAGGTTAGAATGATGAATGATGTTTTTAGCTTGTTCATGATATATCCTTTATTGTTTTTATATATTATGAAGTATGACAAAAGAGTGTAAGAAAGTGTAAGATTGAAGAAAAAAGTTTATTTTAGAAAGCTATTGAAATATATATCCTTCCCCATACACATTTTTTATACTCTCTTTTGGCAATTTTTTACGAAGGTTACTCACAATATTCTTTACGCAGTTAAGTGAAATTTCTCTGTCAAATTCATCTACCCATACATGGGCCATAATCTCTTCAAAGCTTATGCTTTTATTTTTATGCCGAATTAGTAATGCTAACAGTTCTTGTTCTTTAGCAGTAAGTGCACATGCTTTACCATTATGCAATAATTTTTCATTCTCTTTATCCCATACAAGGGATTCTCCAAGAAAAAGTATATTAGGGGAGAGCTCTATTAATTCAATCGCCAGTAAATTTAAAGTGTGTTGAAACTCTAAAAGGTCTATTGGTTTTACAAGGTATTTTAGTAATTTAAGCTCAGTAGCTTGTAGTAGTTTTTCTTGATCTGTAAATGCCGTAAGCATGATTATAGCAACCTGCTTATCTTTTTTTCGTATGTATTTAGCAAGTGTAAGTCCATCCACCCGAGGCAAATCAATGTCTAAAAGGAGTACATTAGGTCTATGTAAATCATACATTTTCAGCCCCTCTTCACCATCTGAGGCAACATATACTTCTCGAAAATATCCTTCAAGATATTCTGCCATGTTTTTTTGAATATTGAGTTCATCTTCCACATAAAGTATAGTATATTTTTTCAGTAATGCTTTCAAAATCAAACTCCTCTTAAATTTAGTATTACATAAAAGTGTAATGAAGTGTAAGGTTTTACAAAGTTATAGGAACTTTAATTGTAAATAATGCACCTATTTCTGTATTGGATACTTCCAATTTACCTTGCATATTATGCCCAATGATAATACTGGCAATATACAGTCCAAGCCCTGTACCGCCTGCTTGCTTTTTAGTCGTAAAATAGGGATCAAATATTTTGGATAGATTTTTATCTTCTATTCCCCCTGCATTATCTTCTATACCTATAATAATTTGATCTTCATTCCCTCTTACACTAATATAAATCTTTTTTTCTTTTATCCCTTTGGCATACAATACTTCAGAAGCATTACACAAGAGTATAATTAAGACCTGAGAAAATTCACTCTCATAGCTCTTTATTTTTACTTTATTGTCAAGGTCATAGATAATTTTTATATCTTTTAGATTGTTTTTAATTAATGTAATTACATTATACATTACATCTTTTATGAGAAAATATTTCTTTTCTTTCCCAATTTTTAAAAGATTTCTAAAGTCTTCAATGGTATTAGACATATGTGAAGTTAGTGAAAAGACCTCTAATACTTTTTCTTTTAAATAAGAAATCTCTTTTTGTGTCTCTATCCCTCTATCTAAATTCATCATTACTACATTAATGTTCATAAGTGGCTGTCTCCATTGGTGTGCAATGGCATTGATCATTTCACCCATACTAGCCATATGAGCTTGTCTAAGAAGTATCTCTTCATTTGTAATGCGTTTTTCAACCTCTTCTTCTACTTTTATTTTAAGGTTATTGTTTAGTTCTCTTAATTTAAATGTTTTTCCCTCTATCTCTTTTTCAAGTCTTAAGTTATAAGACAAAAGTTGATTTCTTTCTACATCTTTTATTTTTTCATAGGCAAACATAATTAGTGTTGAAGTAGTTAATACAGCAAATAATGTAATGTATTCTGCAATGGTGTAAGGATATTCTATAACTAAAAGGTAGCCTACAAATCCCAATAGCAAAATAAAAATAATAATACCTCCTTTTTTATCTAAAAAAAAGAAAATAAGTACAGGAGCTGTAACAATCCATAGTATATTTAAATGATTTTGAGGAACGAAAAAAAATACAATAAGAATATAGATAAAAAAGAAAAGGAAAAAGAGAATAGAATATTGAGTATAAAAGTTTTTATCTTTTCGTAATTTTATAAATCCAAATAACAAGAAAAAAGAAAAGAGAAATTGTGTAACACCTGCAATAACACTTCCATGTGTTACACGATATATGGCAAAGAACAAGATACCCAAACCTAAAGAAAAAGAAATAATGAGTAAGGCGAAAATTTGATGTTTAAGTACCCATTCATCATTACTGAAAGTATCTTTAGGGGTAAAAAATTCTTTTATAATCATTAATATTCTTTAGGTTTATTTATAGTGCAACTATTATAACATGATATAAGTGAGTCCACAAAATACAGAAGTTTAAGAGTAAAGTTACCTCACTTATTTATTAGATAAAATATAAATATTTGATTTAATCATAAAAACAGATGCTTAAAACACCTTCTAAACTATGCTATAGTAGGAGTAAAGAAAGGTTTATTTATAAATGGCTGTAAAAAAGTTCTAAAATATGTATAAATTGTCAGTCTAAAAATGTTATTTAAAATGCTTCAAGAAGAGGAGTAAAAAGGTATTTTTGTAAAGGTTGTAAAACTTCTTTTAGCTCGAAAAGAAGACCAGAGCATCTACAAGAAATAATATTTAAAGAGTACTTCTTACAACGACAAACACTCAATCAACTTTCAGTAAAATATTCTAAATCAATAAGCTGGATAGTAAAGCAAAGAGATAAATATATTGTTGATGTTAAAGTACATAATCCAAGGAAAGTTAATCTTGTATGTGATGCTACATTTTATGGAAAGAGAGGCTTAACAAAGGCTTTTAAAGATATTCCAATACAAAATGTGTCACTTTCATCAAAAGAAGATTATACAAAGATATATTACAATGAGACCAAAACTTGAAGCGAGTAAAGACCTTAAGAAAATAGTTTCAAGATTAACCCTAACAACAGAGAAAAATTTCACTCTATATCTAATACAACAAATACACTTGAAGGTGGAGTATTCTCGCACATGAAAAACATGATTAGTTTACATCGTGGACTTAGTGAAAGTATGAAGTTAAATTTAGTCGATTATTATTTAGTGAATTATAAGAAGAAGCAGAAAAGTAAGTACCCATATTTACTATTAAGTCTAATAGTTGGGTTCTTTAAATTATTATTGTTAATAAATAAAATGCTCTAGAAACAAAAATCATCCACAGACAAGTGAAGTAAAGGATCTTCAACAACAGCTGGAGGAGTGTATGAAGACAAAAGAGCTACTTACATCATAGCATCTTAAGTAGTTTTAAAATCGCGCATAAGTGCGCGTTTTAGAATATAAAGTTTTTCATTGATATTACTCACTCATTTCTTTTTTGAAAAAGTACGCATTATATTAATAAGATAAGTATTTAATGCAGAGGATAGCAGAATACTAAAAAAACAGAATATATTAAACATTATTCCTATATAATAATTAGTAAAATATATTAAGGAAGAATATTGAAAAATATCTTGAAACTTATCCTCATCGCCACTTTATCCTTGGCAACCCTCGAAGCCAGAGAAGTAAGTATAGAAAACAAAATCACATCCCTTTATATCTCCTTCTTTAACCGTGCAGCAGATGCAGAAGGGTTAACACACTGGAGTGCTAAAGGGGAAGAATTGGCTATTGCTAATAAAAATCCATTAGATGTACTAAAGGAACTCGCAGGAGCATTTGCACAACATCCTGTATTTGAGTCTACATACGGAAATATGGATAATGAATCATTCGTTCAAGCCATATATCAAAACTCACTTGGAAAAGAAGGAGATGCAGGTGGTGTAGCATACTGGAAAGGCTTACTAGATAGTGGTACATCAAGATCAGATATGATTGCTGAATTTATGAATGCCTCCCTAACTGTAGACTTAACATTAGAGAACTTTCCAGAACTCTCAGCAGAACAGTTAGCAGCAGCGCAAGAAAGACAAGACCTGATTACAAATAAAGTAGAAGTAGCTGTATATTTTACTAAAAACTTAGGTACTAAGACTAATGTTGTTGATTCTCAAAATCCTACAAGCGATCCTGCTTATTTAGCTTCCATTAAAGTAATTAGTGGTGTGGGGATTGATAAAAGGACAGTTACTACTGCAAAGCAAAGGATATTAGGGACTGTAAATGATAGCGATAGTATTAGTTTAATTAATAATGATTGGGAAAATTTGGAAGAAGTTACAATAATCCATAATGGTATCAATTATAAAACAGTAACCTCTACAAACACTGGAAGAATATGGTTAGACAAAAACTTAGGTGCAATGAAAGTATGTGATAAAAGTCGTTCTGATTTCAAAACAGATTATCTGTACAATGTAAGCCAAGAGGAATGTTTTGGAGAACATTATCAATGGGAAGGTGGATCGGATGCTCCAACCCTGTCTGAAAAAAAAGAAAAAATGGAAACCTTGCAATCAAATAGTGATGGAGCATGGGATCCTTGTCCAGTTGGCAGTAGGTTACCGTCAATAGAAGAATTACTAGCTGAAAATATTTCTAACTATAGTCTGGCTCATAGCCTTTTTAATATACCATTAGCTGGAAAAGGGAATACATATGGAGCATCAACAGATGATGGTTCTGAAGTATATTTATTATCAAGTAGTACTTCAAATGGTATACCTAAAATATTAAATATACAAGAGCATATATCTTCATGGAAATTTATTAATAGTAAAAATACGTCAGCTTCTGTACGTTGTTTAAAGATCGTTGCACCTGCGGTTTGGACTGCGAGTGAATGGGGGTCTTGTTCAGGAAGTTGCGGTACTGATAATGCGATACAAACTAGGAAACTAGAATGTACTGATTCAAATGGAGATACGATAAATAATGATTACTGTAGTAATGAAGAAAAACCTGAACTGACACGTCAATGTACTGAAAAAGAATGCCCTGCAGTACCAGAAATATCTGAAGTTGAAGATGATAATAACGAAATTATTTCTCCTATAACTTCTAGAATATGGCTTGATAAGAATGTCGGAGCATCTCGTGTTTGTACATCATCTACAGACAGTGATTGTTTTGGTGATTATTATCAATGGGGAAGATTAACAAACGGTCATGAAAAGGCTAATAGTCAAACTAATAACACTAAGGCTTTAGTGATAGATAACCATACTACTAATTTTATAATTGAAGATAAGGATTGGTTAACATCAGATATAGACAATAATGGTAGTTTAAGAAATAGTCAATGGTCTGTAATTGATGGCACAAGTGTATGTCCTGCTGGATACAGAGTTCCTACATTTAATGAATTAAGTGCTGAAACAAACTATACCGGAGTAGAAAATAATGAGACTGGTGCAGTTAAAATTGTAAATGCGGCTACAGCACTTCAGAATTTTCTAAAGTTTCCTGCTCCAGGGTATCGTCACTATATCAATGGATCATTTTATAACTCACCTGATGGATATGGAGCACTATGGACATCAACACCATCTCCAAATCCAACTTCTCAAAGTTTTGATTATGGAGATGTCAATTTACAAGAAGTAGACGAAAATACTAGCTATATAGAAGCTGGCAATGATTTAGTTCTAGCAGATGGAGGAGTGAGTTTTGGAACACTAACAACAATTACTGATGAGGACGACGATTATCAAGAGATAGATATTACATCAGTTTTTCCAAATGGAATAAATTTCTTTGGCCATACTTATAATGATATATTTATTGGAACAAATGGATATGTGACTTTCGGCCATGATCAAACGTCTTATGATTCAGCAGGAATAGCAGGATATACTGATGGTCCTATGATCGCAAGTCAATATGATGATATCGACATGGGTGAATCAGCTAATGTCTCTCCCAATGGTACATCTACAGGGAGTAATGAGTTATATTATCATCTTGATGCAGTAAATGGTATTATTACTATTACATGGGATGATATTGCTCCATACGAAAATAATGGTGATTCAGATGCTTATTATATTGATGGTATTCATTATAACGACCAGGAAGCTATAGATGTTGGGAATGCCCATCAAATAAGATTGCACAGAATAAATGATACTGATTTTGCTATAGAGATACGTTATGAAAATATAAGTTGGATGGGAGGTTATAATGACGAACCTGCTACTGCTGGATGGACTGCAGGAGATGAAGAAAATTATGGAGAAGTTTCTGTATCTGGTACTGATGAATTTATTAATGTAGAAAACTATTCCAATATCAATCATCCAGGTGTATTTGCGTGGAAAGTTATTAATGGTAATACGACTAATGCTCCTATTCCTGAAATAGTTGATCGTGCATATGGTTTATCTGTGCGCTGTATAAAACCTGCCCCTTTACCTTAGTCTCTTGAATCTCTTCGCTTTTATAAAGTGAAGAGAAATTTATTTAATTATTTATGGAAGATCACTATAGAAAATAAGCTATTGAAATAATATCTCATTTAAGAGTTGATACAGTCTGATCATTCAGTAGCTACTTACCAAAAATACATCCAGAAACCAACTTATATTGTATATCCCAAGAAAGCTCAGCAACATCACTTCAACTTCAAATGATCTAAGTCCAACTCCTTAATTTATGACACTTCAAGATGCTGCAACTGAGGATTTAATCAAACCACCAACTTTACCTCAAGGACATAGCTGATCCAAATACATCAACGTAAGCTATGACTGTATCTACAATCAAGTACAACCACATAGATTATTACCGCCATATACTCTGAACCCTAAAGTCGCTAACATACAGAGTGAGTGTGCCTATATGATCCCGAAAAGATGGTTCACTTTATGAGTAGAAATGCTAATTGAACTAAGAGATGTGGAAGTACATGTCGAACCACTAGAGGTGCTAACCCAAGCATTACAAGATTATGACCTATCAGTAAAGGACCTTCTAAATATATGTATCGATGAAGAATCTGTAGACACAGTACTTGAGGCGATTAAGAACGAGGATATTAAGGCTTATTACTACAGCAGAGACATCAACATCGAGCTGAAGTATTTTGAGCAGATTAGTGAAGCAGTAAAAGAATTTACAAGAGCTGAGAAGCGATGCTGATTTGGCAGTTACTTTGCCAATTCAAGCGCCAATTCTAATATCAAGTACAATTTTTTGAAAATAAGTTGAAAGATAGGATTAACTGAAAACCTGCTAATCTATTTCAACCAAAAAATAAGAAGTAGCATGAAATATAAACAGTTAACCATGAAAGAACGATATCAAATTGAAGCTTTAATAAAAGAAGGCTTGAGCCAAAGAGCCATAGCAAATAATATTTGTGTACATCACTCAACTATCTCTAGAGAGCTCAAAAGAAACTCACTAAATAATAATGAATACAATGCTGT
>NZ_JBLHOE010000084.1:0-12402 GCF_047622445.1 Sulfurimonas sp. | reverse complement strand
ATCACAAACACTACTTAAAAGAATACAAACTTTAAATGCAAACTCAAGTGTAGATAATCTACTTCAAGCACAAATTGAATTTAAAAAACTTGTTCTCGCTTATAAAAGAGTTGAAGTAGTTTATGTAGCTGGATATAACAGTGACAGTATGAGAGATATTGCTGAATTTTATTTGGAGAACTTTATAAAAGGTTCAAAGGCTCAAGATATAGGTGGAGATCTAGATAGAGTTTTTTCAGGTGAAGCTTCTCTTATAGCTAATTCTTTAAAAGGGATCACTGCTTTAGAATATACCCTTTTTGGAGATAATGAAAATATAAGCACTGTAGTTACTAAGATGAAAGGCATAAGACTTACATCGGCACTCATCATGATAGATAAAATTTCGGGACATTTACTAGAAATACAAGACTACTATGAAAAGACAAGTACATTTAGTTTAGGTGGTGAAGAGTCTCTGAGTGCTCTTTTAAATGTACTTTCTCAGCAATCATATAATCTTCGTGAGTTACGTATAGGCGATGGGGCTGGTTTGACTGTAAAATATTTAAACAAGCCATTATCAACTCGGCTTGAGTATCACAAAAGCTTATATTCATTAGAGTCAATTAAAGAGATACTAAATACTTTAAAAACTGTAATGGAAATAGGTTTAACTGATATAGCAGCCCTTGGAAACACGAGTTCAGAAGCAGAAGCTATTTCTAACGCTATAGACGATGCGCTTAGTATTACAAATAGTTATCCCTCAACGTTGGAAAGTTCGCTTACAAATTCTAGGACTACAGAGTTATATGAGACTACAAGAATTATTCAAAATAACATTACAGCACTTATCAATGGTCTAAACTTTACGCAAGACATTATTGATGCGGATGGAGACTAGGTTTTGGAATACTTTGGAATACATTACTTTTTTTTAAATGAAAATCGTATTTACTGGTTGTATATTTTGAGTGCTTTTATATTAGCATTTACTTTTGTACTTAAAAATCCAAGGTATTCTTTTGCATTTTCTAAGAAAATATGGTGGCATGAGAGTGCAAAAAATGATTATTTATATTTTATAGTTATTTCGTTTATAAAATTATCTATTCTTTTGCCCTTGATAACATACTTTTTTTCGGGGAAAGACGTCTCACTTTTTGTCACTTTATATTTAGAAGAAAACTTTGGGTTTATTCAAAAAGAAAAGTATTTAAGAGAATTTGTAGTTGTTTTATACACACTAACTCTTTTTATTGTTGGGGATTTGTCGCGTTATGTTTTACATCGTTTATTACATACGGTACCATTTTTATGGAGACTGCATCAGGTTCACCACTCTGCTGAAGTTTTAAACCCTTTAACTTTTTATAGAGTACACCCTTTTGAAAATATACTTTTTGCTCTTCGTTACTCACTTGTATTTGGTTTAGTAACGGGAACATTTATATACATTTTTGGAGCTTCTATCGGTATAGTAGAGATTGCTGGAGCAAATGTTTTTGTTTTTGTTTTTGGAATTTTAGGAGCAAACTTACGACACTCTCATATACCACTACGGTATGGAAGGTTTTTAGAAAAAATCTTCACTTCACCATACATGCATCAGTTACATCACTCTACTAAATATCAAAATAAAAACTATGGTGGTATTTTATCCATATGGGATTATATGTTTAACTCTTTAGAAGTAGGTAAAACAGATGAAGTATTAGAGTTTGGTTTAAAAAATAAAAAAGTTCATAGTAATGTTTTTAACATGCTAATCGAACCATTAAGGAAATAAAATGAAAAAAATAGTATTAAGTTTAAGCGTATGTTCTGCTCTTTCTTTTGGAGCAGGTAATGAAGAGTTAGTTAAAGAAATTGAACTCTTAAAAGCACAAATGAAACATATGATGCAGAGTCAACAAAAAATGGCAACACAACAGGAAAAAGTTGTTAATGAACAAAAAGAAGAGATAAAACTCATAGTACGTGATCAGGAGGTTACAAATGAAGCAATGTTAGAAGAAATTTACAATGCTTCAGATGATAGTACTGTAAAGTATGAGAGTTTTAGTTCACTCGGTGAAGGTGCTTCAAAAGTTTATCATACAAATAATGCAGTTTCAATTGGTGGTTATGGAGAGTATAAATTTAAAAAATATAAAGATTATAAAAATACTACTTCAGCGGCTTATAACGCAAACAAAAATAAGGGTGAATTTAATATCGTAAGATTTGTTCCTTATATTGGTTATAAATTTAATGACTGGATTGTGATGAATACTGAGATTGAATTTGAGGATGGCGGAGCTAGAAGTGATGATACTAAGAATTACAAGTATGCAATTGTAGAATTTTCTTATCTAGACTTTTTAATAGATAAAAGTTTTGCTATCCGTATAGGGCATATACTTACACCGTTTGGTTTAGTAAATCTTAATCATGAACCAACCGCATACCTTACAACGGATAGACCAGCTGTTGAAACTTTCATTATTCCATCTACTTGGCATACCAATGGTGCACTGGTACATGGGAAAATTGACGACTTTGAATACTATGCTGGTGTTATTACATCTCCTGATGCAGACCACTTTGGAGATGCAGAAGGTCGTTACATCCAACAAGGTCGTTTAGGGGCAAAACAATACACAGATAGTCTTAGTTTTGTAGCAAGAGGAACTTATGATTTAGGTGATGGACTTAATGTTGGTGGCTCATTTATGTATGGAAGTTCACTAGGTAGCTCTTCAAATATAGAAGTGAAAATGACTATGCTTGAAGCTCATGCAACATATCAAAATAATGGTTTTGATATAAAAGCATTAGCCACAGTTGGTACATTAGATGGGGATGTTGCAAAATTACCTACTGAGGGGGATATTGTAGTTTCAGACACTGTAAATGGACAGTATTTAACTGTTGGTTATGATGTACTATCTCATTTTGAATTACCTCATAAAGGTTATTTATTTGCAGAAGTTGAAAGACTTGATATGGATGTAAATTCACAAACAATCTACCCTGATAACAATAAGTTTTTAGAATATACAACTGGGTTCTCATATTTTCCAGATCCAAAAGTCACACTCAAAGCGGACTATAAACTAAGAGACTATGGCTCAAGTGCAAAATTTGCTGATGAAAACTCATTTACATTTGCAGCAGGGTTTATTTTTTAAAAAGGTTTAAAATGAAAAAAATATATTTAACTAGTACAACAATTGTAGCATCACTTTTATTTACTGCTTGCAGCAGTGATAATGATTTTTATGGAACTGATCAAAAAATTATACCTGATCCTATAATATCTTTTAGTAAAGAAGAATTAGGAAAGAAGTTGTTTTTTGATGCTAATTTATCTCTAACAAGAAATACATCTTGTTCTACTTGTCATGATCCCCAACATGCATTCATCGATGCTCGTTTTAGTGAGAATAACCAAAACCAGAATATTTTTATAGATGGTGCTTTCTCGGTTGGTGATGATGGTTCATCTTTAGGCGGTCGGAACACTCCAACAGCATCTTATGCCCAGTTTAATCCTGTATTTGGAAAAAATAGTGATGGCGATTATATAGGTGGTCAGTTTCATGATGGACGAGCAATCGATCTTAAAGATCAAGCAGCAAGACCACCATTAGACGCTGCAGAGATGATGATGCCAGATAAAAATAGTGTTGTAGATAGGATTAAAGAAAATCCTGAGTATGTAAGTGCATTTGAAGACTTATATGGTGTAAGTATTTTTGATGATATAAATGCTTCTTTTTCAGCTATGGCAGAATCAATTGCTACATTTGAAAAAACAGAAGAATTTGCACCCTTTGATTCTAAATATGACAGATGGAAAAAAGGTACGTATACATTTACTACAGAAGAAGAAGGTGGTTATGTTCTGTTCTTCTCACAGGCTAATACATCGTGTGTAACATGTCACAGTATTAATTCTCAAAGTGAAGCAAGCTCAAATGAACTTTTTACAAATTTTAAGTATGAAAATATAGGTACACCTAGAAATGTGAGTGCTATGGATGCAAGGTTTGCTCTTGGTTTACAAGAATCTAATGCAGTATTTAAAGGACTTGGCGGCACAGTAGAGTCTACCGATGTAAACTACACAACACATCTAGGTAAAACTAAAGTTCCAACTCTAAGAAATATTGCGCTAACTGCTCCATACATGAATAATGGTGTATTTGCCAAGTTGCGTACTGTTTTAGAATTTTATGATCATGTTGGTGAAGATAATACCAATCTTCATCCAACTAATCCTGAAACAAATCAAGTATGGGGTGTTAATGATTACCAAGCTACTATAAATCATACTGACTTATTGCAAAAATCTATGAATGATACGAAGATTAGAAATCTTGAAGCATTTTTACGAACACTTACAGATGCAAAATATGAGTATCTATTACCAGCATTAGCACCAGAAGGAGAATTAGGAAGTTAATCTATTAAAAAGATAGTACAAAGCCAGTAAAACAAGTTTTCTTACTGGTTTTGTTTTAAGGATTTATTCTTTTTTATTGTCTTGCACTACAAAGAGAACATAATTTATGTACAGTAATAAATTCTGCTTTAGGAAATTCATTATGGATAACTGAAGTATCTACATCTAATCTTGCTACCTTATTACAATGAGTACATACGCAAAATATCATAAATGAATTTCTTTTTGGGTAGTAGTAAGACCTTTTAAAATCATCTTGAAGCATTATGACTAAGTCACATTCTAGAAAAAAGTTAAGATGTCTATATAAAGTGTTTTGAGATATTTTTTTTGGATAATATTCGGGTAATAATTTTATAATCTGAGCAACGTTCAAACATTCCTCAGAACTTAGTATAAGGTTATAAATAGCTTCCCTCGCTCGAGAAATATTAACATTTTTACTTTTGATACAATCATTGAGTTTTTCTATACTCATGCTTAGCCTTCATTATGGTGACTCATATTACGTAAGTAAGATGAGTCCACTTTGTTCACGTTATCGTATGACAATATTGCCAATCTCTTTATCTACCATAAAAAGACCTCGACCATCAAGACCAATAATTTCTATTTTGTCTAAGATAGACTTAAAGAGTTTTTCCTCTTCGTGTTGTTCTGAGACATACCACTGCAGGAAGTTAAATGTTGAGTAATCCTTTTCATTCAAAGCAATATCTACGATTTCATTGATTTGTTTTGTGATCATTTTTTCATGGTTGTACGTTGTTGTATATAAGTTTTTTAAGTCAGAGAAATCAATTTCTGGTTTTTCAATCGCATCTATAATAGCAAGGGCGCCAGTATCTTGGATATAGTCAAATATCTTTTGCATATGTGACATCTCTTCTTTTGCATGTTCTTTAAAAAACTTTGCAGACCCAGGTAAACCTTTATAGTCACACCAAGCACTCATTTGTAAATAAAGATTTGATGAGTAGAACTCTAGGGTAACTTGTGTATTTAGTTTGTTTAGTAAATTTTCGCTTAACATTATATTTCCTTTAATTATGTAAATGTATTTTTTATCTAATGAATTCTAGTAAGTTTATATTTTCTACGTATACTCCTTTCATTTTGTTTTATACAAAATTTTTGAATTTATAATATAGATTTAGTTATCTTATATATTTGTTGTGCGGGGATATTTTTATATCTCATAGATATAATTCTCATAATAGGGCAAATCATATTTTTCGATTTTGAATAACCTGAGTTATTTACTAGAAGTGTTATTTCTGATTTAAGTTCTATGTCTGACATTTTATTTCCTTTAGTTTATATTGATAATCATTTTCAATATGTAATTGTAAGTAAATAATACTTAATTGAAACTTATAATGATAGTCGTTATCAATTATGAGCTTAGTTTTTTAGTTAGATTATTTTTCGTTAATCTCCTGTTAAACATAAGTTAAAAGCTTGTTAAAGTAGGGAGCGCATACTTTGATTATCAAACATAAGGAGTTCGTTATGAACACAAAATTAATAATCAGTTTAGGTACTACGGCACTTGTAGCTTCATCCCTTTTAGCATTTTCTCCATGCTCAAATATGAAACAAGGTAATGGATCTTCGTGCAAACAACAAAAAATGATGCAGAGTCAAAATCAAGGGAGAGGATATGGTCTCATGCAAATGTTTAAAAAACTTGATTTGAGCGATGCACAAAAAACAGAAATACGTGCCATTGTAAAGATAAGTATGCAAAATATACCAAATCCTCACACTGCATTTAGTGATGATAGTTTTGATAAAGAGCAGTTTGTAAAATTGGCAAAACAAAGAAGAGCCAATAGAGTTGAGAATAAAGCAGAAATCATAGAAAAAGCCTATAAGGTTCTTACTAGTTCTCAGAAAAAAGATCTTAAAACGATGTTAGATATGAAGGATATGATGAAAAAAAGTCAAATGATGAAAGGTTCTTGTTCAAAATAACTACTGCATTGGTGAAGTACGTATGTGCTTCACCTATATCGTCCTAATATTAAAGAAGATAATAATCCAAAACAAGCTATGATAATATAAAAACAGGTTAGGGAGCAAATATTGTGATAAAAATATTAATGATTGAAGATGATACAGAATTAGCGCAAATCCTGATTCAATACCTTTCTCAATTTAATATTTCTGTGACAAATTTTGAAGACCCATTTCTAGCTCTGAGTGCAATTCGCTTAGACTCGTATGATTTAATAATCTTAGATTTGACACTCCCTGGTATGGATGGTTTAGAGGTCTGTAAAGAGCTAGTTGAAAAATATGAAATCCCCATCATCATCTCAAGTGCAAGAAGTGACATTGCTGACAAGGTCATAGCCCTAGAACTCGGAGCAGATGATTACCTACCAAAACCCTATGATCCGCGAGAACTAGAAGTACGAATTAAAACTATACTGAGACGTTTTAACAAGAGCTTAGAATTTGTAAACAAACAAAAAAAAGAAGTATTTCATTTAAATGAAGAAAAAAAAGAGATTACTAAAAATGGCACTTCTTTAGAATTTACTTTTGCAGAATACCAAATAATGTCTCTTCTATGTAAAAACAAAGCTTCTATAATCTCAAGATATGACATTTTAGAAAGTATGGATGTCCATTCTGATGGAACTGCTGGAAGTATCGCTGTTCTCATTAACAGAATCAGAGCTAAAATAGAAGAAAATCCAAAACACCCCCAACATCTACTTACAGTAAGAGGTATGGGCTATAAGTTAGTAGAATGAATAAAAGTTCAATATTTTTCTCAATTACCATTACTTTTGTTGCTCTATTTGTCTTTATCATAATCAGTTTTGGTGTTTTATATAAGGGAAGCCAAAAAAGAGAAGAGTTATTTAACTACAAAAGAAGTTTTGACATAGCCCATAGTATAAAAAAAGAATTACGACGAGAGAGAGTCATCACACAAGAGTTAGAAGAATATATCTCCCTTATGGATTTTAGGATTGTTAAAGATAAGGACAAGGTCTTAGGGAGCCAAGATAAACATCTAAAGTGGGAAAAACATGGAAGAGGGCAAGCTATAAGTAGTTTTGAGTTAGATGGTAAAAATTATCTTCACCTGCAAAATCGTCGAATTGATATGGTACTTTTAGACACGACTGAACCCAATGACTTTAGAACTATTATTATTTTTGTATTTTTATCTATGTTAGTGGCATTTAGCCTTTTGTATTTTAATACGATTAGAAAGTTAAAACCACTTAGGAAGTTAAAAGAAAATATAAAAAACATAGGTGAAGAAGATTTTGACATCATCTGTGCAAGTACTCAAAAAGATGAGATTTCGCAACTTTCAAATGAGTTTGATAAATCAGCAAAAAAACTAAAAGCGCTTAAAGAATCAAGAAATGTATTTATACGTAACATTATGCATGAACTTAAAACACCGATTACAAAGGGACAGTTTTTAGCGCAACTTCCAAGTACAGACGAGAACAAACAAAGCATGCAAAAAGTTTTTTATAGATTAGAATCATTGATAAACGAATTCGCTTCTATAGAAGAACTTATCTCAACTAAAAATGAGATACAAAAGAAAGAGTATTATTTATCTGACATCATTGATAATGCAAGTGATTTACTTATGAGTGGTGAAGAGAATATACATAAAGAATTTGAAGATATGCAAATAGAAGTCGATTTTAAACTCTTTAGTATCGCTGTTAAAAATCTTATGGATAATGGTATAAAGTACTCTAGTGATAAACAAGTAACTATAAAGACACAAGGCTCTTTCATTATTTTTGAGAATAAAGGAGAGGAACTTACTTCTCCTTTAGAAAAATATTTTGAAGCATTCTCAAAATCTCAAGATAGTAGCTCAAGCCAAAGTTTTGGACTTGGTTTATACATTGTTAAACATATACTAGATGCGAATCAACTCTCCCTTAGTTATGAATATGAAAATGGGATGAATCGTTTCATCATTAGTAAGTAAAGAAGCAAGTAAGGGAACGCAAAATATCTCTATTTGATAAATAGTTTAACTTAAAAAAGGATATAAAATGCATGAAGTTATAGGAGAGCTTCTATTGTTAAAGAGTACATATGAAGATAGAAATAGATGTATAGCAATTTACTAAAAATATAAAAACTGGTAAAAGTATCGGCAGTTCAGATGGAGTATTTGGCTCTCTGATTAAACGACTCAAAAACAATGAAGAGTGATTATGGAACTTTTGTACTTTGAAATAGCTATTCTCAGATAGCAAAACATATAGAAGATTTCTACTGTTTTGTCTTTTCTAAGGCTACTATAAGCGCTGTAACTGATGAAAATCATAATCCCCCTACAGGAATGGAAATCAAGACCGTTAGAGGCTGTCTATCCATGAATTAAAGATATACTCATTGTTTCAGTGGATGGACTCAAAGGATTTCCTTATCATCGACAGTTTAGGACTCTCACTCAATATATTTCGAGGGACTATTGTGTAAAGCTCTTAATTTATGACACTTTTTCATTGATTTTCTGATTCTTAAAGTTTTTTGTCTGCTAACTTTTCAATCAGCCGCCGCGTTATCGGTCTTATGGGTTTTCTTTCTCTACTCTTTCTATAGTTGCACTTAACTTTTGATATATACCGAGGGCCACAATAAGAATAGCTGATACTACAATCAGTAAAGCCGGATATAGTAAAAGGGTAAGATCATTTGTTCCTGCTTTAAATATATAAACCAATCCTTCAATACTAACTGCAATAGTTATGATTACTATTATTTTTGTAATTGTTCTTCTTGCTTCTTCAGGATCACGAAGCTCTTTGTTCTTAAATACTTCTTCTTCCATCATGTACTGCGCCACATCAATAATAGCTGCAGATATTATTATTGCACCTACTGATTGAAGCATTAATGGAATAATCTCAGTTGCTTTTCCAAAGTGAATAATAACATCATAAGCAGACCATCCCATAATTATTAGGGATAGGGCTATAAGAATTAAAGCTGCTATCAGATGCACTCCAGAGAAGATTATATTAAACATTTTTTCCATGATTTAACCTTTATGAATTTTCAACTAGATTCTACAATAATATTAATTTTTTTAATACCACCACTTTTTAAATTATTCTTTATCAAAATTATCGACCATAATGGCCCCTATAGGTGTTTGGTTAATATCTTGAGAGTTAATACTAAGATTCATTAGCTTGCACTACCTGATTTTTACCATTTTCTTTGGCCTGATAAAGAGCATCATCAGCCATTTTGAGAAGTTCTTCAGCACTCTTTACTGATGCAGAGGTTTCACTCACACCTATACTAATAGTAAGGCTTTTACCATCTATGTCAGTATCTTCAATTTTTTGGCGAATTCTTTGTGCAACATCAAAAGCTGTTTGAATGTCTGTTTGAGGCATTATAACTACAAACTCTTCCCCACCATAGCGAGACGCTATGTCAGATTTACGAACAGCATTCAATAGAACACTACCTATTATTGTTAAAGCTTCATCCCCACCTTGATGGCCATAGGTATCATTGAAGTGTTTAAAATCATCGATGTCTAACATCATAATGGAAAGTTTTTGATTATTTCGAAGGTACTGTTGAAACTCTTGCTTAAGCATCTCATCAAACATACTTCGAACATACAGTGAAGTTAATTGGTCTATTGTTGCTACATCTACAATATTATCAACTTTGTCATTTTCCATTACAGTCATCTCAAAGTCTTTATCTGAAATATTTTCTAGATAATCTATCGCAGCCACTTTCAAACCAACATCTCTATTTAGAGAATCATTAAGCTTTTTCCTGTGATCAACAATATGTTCCCATTTGATTTCTGAAAGTGATTCATTGATTGATATATGTGTTAATGAAAAGATGCATTGTTGGTATAACTTTTGACCATATTTCTGTACATACATATTAAGGTAATCAGGGTTGTCTGCAAATTTAACTAGCTCTTCATAAGGGATAGCTTCATTTTCTTGAATAGATATTAAATCTTGGGAGAGGTTTGTTTCATCCATATATAAATCCTTTGTTGTGTCCATTGTACTATAAATCTAATGTTCTATCTTGCAGGTAGTTTTAAAATACTCAGAAAAATCGGAGTTTAACAATCTCTCAGTTAGCCATCCATTTCATGGAGGACTTAATGATGCTTTCAATTTATGATACAATTTTAGTAATTACCTGATTCTGATACGGAATCTTGAACACTCCCTAAGTACATTTAAGAAGAGTAATATGACAAAAAAGTTTAGAATTTATTTTCTAAAAAACATCCGATTCCATAAGGCTTTTTTGAATAATAATGCTTAGCATGATTAACAATTAAAGCATGATATTCTTGATAGGTTATGACTAACTCCCTTTCATCTTTTATCTCTTTTTTTATCTCTTCTTCCATAAACTCTTTTATATCTTGATATGTATCATTTTTGGAAATTAATTTGTTATGAACTAATATCCTCTTAGTATATGCATCAATTTTAAAGTGTGCTTGATTATAAGCAAATAATAAAATAGAATCAGCTGTCTCCGGTCCTATACCTTTTATCTCTAAAAGTTCACTTCTTGTAGGTACTCTATTATCCAAACTTTCAAAAAAATCAATAAACAATAATATATAGCTTGATTTTTGATTATAGTAACCAGATGGTTTAATCATTAGCTTTAACTCGTCTATAGGCATTTTTTTTATTTTCCTATAATTTAGGCAATTAATATTATTTAAATTGTGCAAGGATTTTACTACAGATGTGAAAGTAGTATTTTGGGTAAGAATAGAACCTAAACATACTTCAAATAGTTCATCTTTATTTCTTGGGAAATTATAGTCCAATATATGATATCCATTAGAATTTCCTTCCTTGAGAGTATTTTTACCTTTATAATTGAGAAAAGGCCACCATCCTTGTGCACCATATTTATCATATAAAATATTATAAATATTTAAAACTTTATTCATTGTCCTGATCCTCATATGCAAGAATTATTTTCTTTCTCTCTATGCCCCATCTATATCCACTCATTGCGGCAGTTTTTGAGATAACTCTATGACAAGGTATTAGAAATCCAATGTGATTAGTAGCAATTGCAGTGGCTACTGCTCTTAGAGCTTTTGGTTTACCAAGTAATGTTGCAACATCTGAATAAGTTGAAACTTCACCCTTTTTTATATTTAAAAGAGCTTTCCAAACATTTATTTGGAAGTTAGTTCCCTTTGCAAATAAGTTTACTTTTTCTTTATGTATAAATATTTTATTCAATATATCTTGCGCTTTGTCATCATTCTGTGTAAATTTTGCATTTTTCCATATGGATTTTAATCTATTGAAAATTTCTTCATATGAATCATCGTAAAATTCTAATGAACAAATTCCTTTTTCAGTAGTGGCAATCATAGTCTTACCAAAAGGAGAAAATCCAAATCCATAAGTAATACTAAGACTATCTCCCATCTTTTTATATTCATTGGGCGTAACACCTACAAAATTTACAAAAAGTTCATGTAATCTACTTGAGCTTGATAAGCCCAATTCAAGTGAAGTATCTAATATAGATTTTGAAGTTAGAAGTTTATCTTTGGCATGAGAAAGTGTAGTTGCTTGTAAAAACTGCATAGGCGTTACACCTACATACTCTTTAAAAATTCTTGAAAAATGGTATTCGCTCATTTTAACATGAGAAGCAACATCTTTTAATTTAGGTTGAGTAGAATAATAATCTTCAAAATATTCTATCGCTTTTTTAATACTTTCGTAATGTTGATTTTTTACTTCTAACGCATTCATTTGATTTTAATCCCATTATAAAAATAAATAACTATTCTTTGTTACCTATAGTATACAATGAGAGATATATTTTTAGCAATCCGAATCTTGCTAATATATATTATCTATAAATTAAAAGGAACTTTACGTCCAACCATACTCTCAAGAACACGAAGTTCATCATCGTTATGTCCT